>JAMOMX010000414.1 GCA_027066935.1 Sulfurimonas sp.
TTTTGAGCAAGAAGCTATACGTGTAGAGTTTTTTGGAGATGAGATAGAGGCTATCTATACTTTTGAAGTTATTGATAATAAAAAGCTACAAGAACATAAAAAATTTACTATCTATGCAACCTCACAATTTAGCGTTAGACAAGAGAAGATGGCAATAGCAATTAAACGAATAGAAGAGGAACTTGATGGAAGACTTGCTTTTTTTCAAAAAGAGGGAAAACTTTTAGAGTATCAAAGATTAAAACAAAGGGTTGAGTTTGATTTAGAGATGTTGCAAACTACTGGTATGTGCAAAGGTGTTGAGAACTACTCAAGACTTTTAACAAACAAAAAACCTGGGGAAGCTCCATTTACATTACTTGATTATTTGGCTATGAATAATAAAGATTACCTTATTATAGTGGATGAATCTCATGTTAGTCTTCCTCAGTATCGCGGTATGTATGCAGGCGATCGTGCTAGAAAAGAGGTGCTTGTTGAGTATGGTTTTAGACTTCCATCTGCACTAGATAATCGTCCTTTAAAAGCTGATGAGTATATCGATAAGGCTCCACATTACCTTTTTGTATCAGCTACTCCTGCTGAGTATGAGTTAGAGATGTCTAGTGTAGTAGCTCATCAAATCATCCGCCCTACTGGTTTACTAGATCCAATTTTAGAGATAAAAACATCTGATAATCAAGTTGAAGATATACATGATGAAATTATTAAAATTGCCGCAAAAAATGAAAGAATCCTAATAACTGTATTAACTAAAAAAATGGCAGAAGCACTTACAAAATACCTTGCAGATTTAGGTATAAGAGTTCAGTATATGCACTCCGATATTGATACTATTGAGCGTAATCAAATTATTCGAGCCTTAAGAGTTGGAGAGTTTGATGTCCTCATAGGAATAAACCTGCTTCGTGAGGGGTTAGACCTACCAGAAGTTTCTTTAGTAGCTATTTTAGATGCTGATAAAGAGGGGTTTTTAAGAAGTGAGACCGCACTTATCCAGACCATTGGTCGTGGAGCTAGAAATGCAAATGGTAGAGTTATACTCTATGCAAATAGAATCACAAAATCTATGCAAAAAGCGATTGATACAACATCTTCAAGAAGAAAGATTCAAGAGCTTCACAATAAAGAGCATGGGATTACCCCAACAACAACAATTCGTAGATTAGATGAAAATTTAAAACTTGAAAATTATGATGATATTTACCAAAAACATAAAAAAATGGATAAAATGCCAGCATCAGAAAAAAAAGCGATAACTAAAGAGTTGATGCTTAAGATGAAACAAGCAGCAAAAGAGTTAAACTTTGAAGAAGCAGCTCGACTTCGTGATGAGATTATGAAAATAAAGAAACTTTAAAAAGATTAAAAAAAAGGCACAAGTGCCGTGGGCTTTCTGCCAAATAAAACATAGCGTAGCTGCCCCTTGAGGGTATGAAATAAAATTAAGGAATTTTTTTTGGAAGACACATTTAGCAGTTTAGCAACATATGGATATATAGGACTTTTTCTCTACTCTTTAGGTGGCGGATTTGTAGCACTTATTGGTGCTGGAGTTTTATCTTACATGGGAAAAATGGACTTACAAACTTCACTGGCAGTTGCATTTGTAGCAAATGCTTTGGGTGATGTTTTGCTTTTTTATATGGCAAGATATCAAAAATCAATGATGATGGATGGACTTCGGAAACATAGACGAAAACTCGCACTTTCACACATATTGATGAAAAAATATGGCTCTTGGATTATCCTTTTTCAAAAGTTTGTATATGGGATAAAAACTCTTATCCCAATTGCTATTGGTCTTACTAAATATGACTTTAAAAAATTTGTTATTTTAAATGTAGCTAGTTCTGTAGTTTGGACTTTAGTTGTTGGACTTGGAAGTTACTACTCTGGAGAGCCACTTATGAAATTAGCTGCGATAATTGGTGACAAACCTTGGATAGCTCCTATAATCTTAGTAATATTTGGTGGTAGTTTATGGTTGTATTTAGAAAAAGCAACTAAAAAGAAAAAGCGCTAATTGGTGATGATTTTATACTAAGATCATCCCTATACTCAAGACTATGGCAAAGGTTTAGTAAGTACCGCTAGCCTGTTTTGAACTCCCGTGAACATTTTCCAAAGGTAAGGAGTTTTAACTCTCTACCTTTGGGCCCGCAGCTGAATAATCAGTATGCTCCCCATCTTGATATTTTTTATAATTTTCAACAAACATATCTGCAAGTTTATCTCTAGTTTTATCAAAGAGTTCTTTATCTTCCCAAGAATTACGAGGATTCAATATCTCTGGATTGATATCACCTAGAGTTTTTGGTACATGAAGCCTAAATGTTTTTGTAGTATCAAACTCACTATCTTTAATACTTCCATCTAAGATAGCATTTATACAAGCACGTGTATTTTTAATACTCATACGCTTACCAACACCATAAGCTCCACCTGTCCAACCAGTATTAACAAGATATACATCTACACTATATTCATCTATTTTTTCACCAAGAAGTTTTGCATAGACTGTTGGGTGTAATGGTAAAAATGCTTCTCCAAAACATGCACTAAAAGTTGCAACTGGTTCAGTGATTCCACGCTCAGTTCCAGCAACCTTTGCGGTATAGCCACTTAAAAAGTAGTACATTGCTTGCTCTTTTGTAAGTTTTGAAACTGGAGGTAATACGCCAAAAGCATCAGCTGTTAAAAAGATGATGTTCTCAGGATGACCAGCCATCAAATCATCTTTATGGTTTTGAATATGCTCAATAGGGTAAGACACACGAGTATTTTCAGTTTTACTACTATCTTCATAGTCAACTTCGCCCTCACCATACATAACAACATTTTCTAAAAGTGCATTTTCTTTAATAGCATTGTAGATTTCAGGTTCGCTTTTACCATCAAGGTTAATTACTTTCGCGTAACAGCCCCCCTCAAAATTAAATACACCGTGGTTATCCCAACCATGTTCATCATCACCAATTAAAGCACGATTAGGATCAGTTGAAAGTGTTGTTTTACCGGTACCACTTAATCCAAAGAAAAGTGCAGTGTCGCCATCTTCACCAACATTAGCAGAACAATGCATAGGAAGTTTATTTTCCAATGGTAACCAATAGTTCATCATTGAAAAAATTCCTTTTTTCATCTCACCACCATACCAAGTACCACCAATAATAGCAATATTTTTTTCTATGTCAAAAAGTACAAAAACTTCAGAATTCATTCCGTGTTCTTTCCATTTGTCATTAACTGCTTTACATGCATTTAGTACTGTAAAATCAGATTTAAATACTTCTAATTCTGATTCTGTTGGGCGGATAAACATATTTTTTACAAAGTGTGATTGCCATGCTATTTCAGATACAAAGCGAACTGAGCGTTTTGATGCTGCTGAGGAGCCACAAAACACATCTGTGATATATAAATTTTTATTTGATAATTGCTCTAGCGCAACTTCTAAAAGCTCATCAAAAATCTTAGAGCTTATTTTTCGATTTATATCGCCCCAAGCTATATTTTTATTTGATGGATCACGATCTACAATATATTTGTCTTTTGGACTTCTACCTGTGAAAATACCAGTATCCACAGCGGTAGCACCTTTTTTAGTAACAGCACACTCGTTGTTATCTAACTCATGTTGAATTAGTTCAGTATAGCTTAGGTTATGAAAAACTGTAGCGATATTTTTTAGACCAATACTTTCTAGTTCAGAAATGTTCATAATTTACCCTTGATGGTATTTTAAATAATATTTGCAATTATACCCTTATTGCACCTAAAATCTATATAAAATTTAAGCATACTTTGGTAAAATTCATTTGTTTTTAAGTGCTCGCATAACTCAGTTGGTAGAGTATTACCTCGACAAGGTAAGAGTCACTGGTTCGAATCCAGTTGTGAGCACCATATATTGCATTTTAAATATTAAAAACCATCGAAAGCTACTAATGAGAATTAGTCCATATCATACTTATATATGATACTTACATATAAAGCAGCTATATTATCAAAAATATATGTTACATTATTTTTATCGATAATAGATTTTGAATCACTTAAAGAGAGAATTCTCCCACCAAATTCAAAATCAAATTTTTCATTTAAATGAATATTAAAACCTAAATCAGCACCTATATATGGGCTATCAAAATTTCTAGTGTCATTTTCAGAATCTTTTAAACTTAAATCAAAGTATCCACTACTTATACCTAAAAATATATTTGCATTTGGTAAGACATTAAGTAAATACTGAGCTTCAATACCTAAAGAATAAGCATAATCGTATCCATCAATAACGTTATACCTAGCACTTAAAAAAAGTCTATAACTATCTGTTTGAGCTCCTATTTTTAAACCTAAAGAACCATATTTTACATTATCATTTAATGCTGCAGCACTATCATTTTCAACATCAAATGATGAAAAAGATCCCTCCACACCAATCAAAGACTTTGTATCGTTATTATATGAACTTGAATTTGCAAACACTATTATATTGCTTAAAACGACTATTGCAATAATTTTAAAAACTAATTTTTTCATTTTTTTCCTTTTTTAATTAAATTCATTATTTACACGAGTAAAATTTAGAGCTACTGTCCCGCCCTCATCTATATCTGATGTAACATTGATATCAACATAAGTAATTCTGTTATTTATAATATCATTATTTGAATCTGTAATACTATTAATAATTATTGAATCATTACTTACTTCTACCTTATAACCCATTCGAGCATTCCTATAATTTTCAGTAGTATTTGATATTTTTAAATGTATTCTGCATATCGTTGTTGTATTTTTAGGTATTATACATGTTTCTATAGGTTCTATGCCTTGAGCTCTAAGTGTTATTTTTTTAGCTTCCCCAATCCTAGCTGTAGAATCTAAATTATGAATTTTACCTGTTAGGTTAACCCATAAAACTACATCTTTTCCTGTTAAATAATAATCATATTCGACTTGTACTATCATCTTTCCAGTATCATCTATAGTTGAGGTATTGATATCTCTAGGGTAAACATTTGCTACCCACTCTACACCCTGATCGTTAGTATCTTGGCGAAAGTTATTACCTACTGCAAACCCTAGATTACTGGTAGTAGCTCCATCAAACTCATCTACTAAATTTAGTGTATTATTAGAAGCTTTGTAAAAATCCCATTTTCCAGAAGCATCATAAGTGTATCCATCACCAAATAAAACTAATATTTCATTTTCTTGATTAACATTTGTAAATATATCTGATGAAGTAAAAAACAAATCATTTGGATAGCTATTCATTAATACACCGCCAGAGTCAGGTTCATAAAAAATAAAATCATATGGATTTTTCCCTGGTAGTGTAGCATCTTTTGCGTACCCCGCTATCATACCCATAGAAACAGTGGGGTTTGTATTTACTCTGTTATTATATCTGTCAGTTACGGTTAATATCCAGTTTTCTATAAATTTAGCATACTCTGCATCTTGTGCAGTACTTGAATATGAAAGACTTATAGCACTTGCTGGTCCTGAGAGAATTACTACATTATATACTTTAGATAATATTTGAGTATCACCATTTTCATCCACAAAAGTTGCTTTTACATTAATAGGGATTGTTCCAGAGATAGTATTAGATAAAATATTAACACTAGCACTATTTGTATTGAGAATTGTTAAACTATCACCAATTGTTCCATTAAGACCTTGTAAGTCACCTAAGCTTAAATTTAATAACATTATCTCAATTGAAGTAGTTTTATCATCACTAACTAGAATCCCATCTTTATTTTTAATATAAAATGTTATCTGCTTAGTATCTTCTAAATTCATAATATAATTATCGTCGCTTACTGAACTAGTTAATTCATACTCATTTAATATAATTTGATCAGTGATAGGATTGATTCTAAATGTATAGTTTTTAATATCATCTAAGTTTTCAGAATGATAAAATCCAAAGACTATATCTGAGGCATTCTCGTTTAGCTTACTAGGAGCTGTATATACAAAAGAAGCTGTGCCATTATTTAGCTCTACTTGATTATTTTCAAAAGAACCAACATCTACACCACTTTGAACAGAATCAGGATAGATAACCTTAACTTCACCTGTCAATAAAGGGTTATTAGCATTATCAAATACATTTACATAAATATTTACTACCTCGCTTCCTACTACTAATGTAGAACTATTAATAGGTAAAACAACGGTAGAGTTGAAAACATCTAAATTTAAATCTACATCTGCACCTTTTTTTGCTGTTATATCATCTTCACCACATCCTGTTAAAAAATAAGGCACAACTAATAGCAGTCCTAATAAAAACATTTTGTAAACATTCATTCTT
>JAMOMX010000415.1 GCA_027066935.1 Sulfurimonas sp.
ACAGTTTTTATGCCTATATTTCTTGCAGTATGTACACCTTTGTTTTCAACACATTTTATATATTTGATTCTAGAGTCATCATCAACAATAATCAATTCAAAATCTGTAAAAGTTTGTTGCAAGACACCTTGTACAGATTTTTCAAGTAAATGTGTTCTATTAAATGTAGGAATAATAACACTAATAATTGGTTTTTTATTGTACATAATCATTTCTTTGCTTTATCTATCTTTAAGATGCTAAAAATAGAATTTTTGAAAGGTCTTAATATATCTTTTATTGGATTAAGGATATAAGAAAATGTTCTTGTCTTTAATTCTTTTATTATAATATATGTTTCTGTTCTAGCAATAACAAGTTGATTATATTTTAATAAATAATAGTTTGCATATTTTTCTTTACCGATACGCTTATAGTAGCGATACAACCAAAAGAAAGTATTTAAACTTGCATCTAATTTGTCTTGTTCTGATAGTGCAGACCAAATGCCACCTGAATGTACACGATAACCTGCTGGTTTTATATCAGTATGATATTTGCTATGTCCATAATGACCAATTAATGAAGTTACAAAAGTATCTCCATTTAAAACCTTGAATAGTATGGATACTAATGGATAGTTATTTATCATATTTTTTTCCTTCTATAATTTCTTTTAAGTCATAATTAGATTATGAACGAAAAATATCTGATACACAACTTTTAAATCCATTAGCTGCATTATAACCTCCATTGAAATAAAGTTGTAATGCATTAAAGACACGATAAACAATATTCTTTGATTTAAGAACCAACAACCTTTGCTCATATATCTTGATACTGTTTTGAACTAAGACTAACGCATCTTTAGCACTTGAATAGTCTGTTTCTTTTGACAATCGCTCTAAAGGAAATAGAAAATATCTTTTTTTTAGAATAAAATTATTAAAAAAAGATATTTTAGAAAAGTGAAGTCGCATAGAGAATTTTTCAATTAAAGTAATCTTAGGTTTTACCATTTTAACTAGTGTATTTGCTATAAATGTTGAAGTATTATTTCCATGGATGCGATAATACTGTTGAATACTAGAGTCAATATACTTTATATTGAGCATGTCTGCAATATTAACTATCCAGTCATCATGACCAAGAAAGTTTTTTGGAATGGGTAATATTAAATCTATATAGCGTTTTTTTACAGCAATACAACACCCCATCACAAAGGTGCTATCCTTCATTCCTAAATCTCTAATTTGTCCTTGTTTTGTTAATCCACTTTTTTTTAAATTAACATCAGTTAATTCAGCATTAACCATAAACAAATCTTTATCTGGAAATTGTACAGTTAAATTTAACATATGCTCTATTTTGGTGGGAAACCATACATCATCTTGGTCTGATAAAAAAATCAAATCACCAGTACATAGTTCAAGTGACTTATTAAAATTTTGTGTGTAACCCAAATTAGCTTCATTAATATAGATTTTTACCTTAAAGGGTGCACTATCTTTAAATTTATTTAGAATATCGATAGTTCCATCCGTTGAACAATCATCCGTGATAATCAACTCGTCGGGTAACCTAGTTTGCCTTCTAAAACTCTCTAATTGTTCTGAAACAAAATTTGCACCATTATAAGTTGCCATTGCAATTGAAATCTTCATACAATTTCTTTCTTGAAAAATTTACTTATTCTACTAATTCTATAGATCTTAAAAAAGAGTCTTGCTTTCAAAACTTTGAAGCTTTCCACTAATATAAATGTAGAATTAAATGACGAAAGAAAAGATAAAAATATTAATTTTTTAAAATACTGTTCAGCTTCTTTATTACCATTTTTGTGATGATAGGATAAAAGAGCACTATTTAACGTAAATCTCATATACGATCTCCTTTCTTGAGGTATTTTACTATATATACCACCTAAATGCAATCTGTATCGAGAAGGAAGTATATCAGCTAGATATTTACCTTTACCATATTCTGAAAGGAGTGCCCATAAAAAAAGATCTCCAATTTTTGAGAACTTCATTTCATCGGGAAAATCTATTATGACATTTCTAAAACATGCTGTAAGTGAATTAATAGGTGTGGCTCTTTGTAAATTATATTTGTCTAAATCTTTTTCCGCACCACCTTCATAATTTTTTATAAGTCCATTTTCATCAAAACCTTCAACGGAAGTGTATGTTAAGACATATTCGCCATTTGCCTCTAAAAAATCTACTTGTTTTTGCAATTTTGAATTGTCAGTCCAATAATCATCTCCTTCACAAAGAGCTATATATTTTCCTTTAGCCCGTTTCATATTTGACATAAAATTTTTCATTACACCAATATTCTTTTCTCTTAAATTAGCTTTTATAATATGTGGAAACTTCTCTTCATATTTTCTAATAATATTTGCTGTTCCGTCAGGAGAGCAATCATCATCAATCACAATCTCAAAAGGAAAGCCTGTCTCTTGCATTAAAAAACTATCTAATGCCTCTTCTATAAAATTTTCATGATTATAGGTAATAGAACATATACTTACTACTGGTTTCGAAATATCACCTTTCCAGTTTTGCATAATTTCAATTTCTGTTTTTTTAATCATCTATTTTTTCCTTTTTAAAATTTTCTCAAATATAGGATTAAATTGTTCCACAAAATATAAATATGATTTTATTTTAAATAAATAGTTCAGAATGATATATAATAGAGTAAATTCTATACCTTTTATTAAAAATTTAATTATATTTATATAATCTAAATCTATACTTATATACCAAACAATCATAGTGCACAAAATACTTATGAATGCTTGTATCAAAATAGGTTTGATGAAATCCAATTGAGATATCTTTATCTCTTTTGAAGCGAACACTATATTGAAGTATACAGCCAATAAAGATGCTAAAATAAGTCCATATAAATAACCTTCTATTCCCCATAAAAAACCTATATATAGATTTATTCCAAAGACTACTTTTTTATATATTTCTAATCTCAAAAATGCTTTTGAATTCCCTCGACTGCTCAATACATTAACTAGCAATGCACTGATAGGATAAGCAAAGCCACTTAAAACCAATATTTTAAAAAACCCAACAGAAGGTAACCATTTTTCTGTAAAAAGCATTACAATTAACTCTTCTGATACTAAAAAAAGTATACCCAGTAAGAAAAAAGTTATAAAACAAATAATGCCTAATGATTTCATAATAATATTTTGAAATCTTGGTAAATCATTTTTAACTTTACTTAGTACAGGAAACAAAACACTCATAAGACTTCCTGATGCATAAGAGATAACAAGTAAATCTAAAGCTTTTGCTCTTTGAAAAAAACCAAGTATAGAAGGAGAGAACAGTTTACCGATGATAATGAAATCCAATCTTGTAAATATAGTATCTAATAAACCTGACAAAAACATCCTAAAACCAAATCCCCACAATTGCACCAAAGCCTTAAATGAGAACATCAAAGACGGTCGCCACTTAGAAAAATGCCACACTAAAAACACACTTAGCACACCAGATAATAACTGCTGTACAACCAAACTCCAAACACCAGCACCTTTAAAAGCTAAAAATACACCTACTATTCCACTCAGTAGAGAAGATGTAAATATAATTTGTGTCAATACTTTAAAATTTAGATTTTTTCGAAATTGGGCAATATGAACACTGTTAACAGCACCTAAGATAAAAGAAACAGATACCACTTGTGTTAATAAAACTAACTCTTGATTATCATAAAAATCTGCAATCAATGGTGCAGAAAAAAAAGTAAGAACACTTAAAATAAAAGCAACTGATATGTTAAAATAAAATACTGAAGTATAGTGTATAGGTAAAACTCTTCGTCTTTGAACCAAAGCACCACTTAGTCCAATATCTGAGAATATACCGGCTATCCCTAAAATCACCATTATCATAGCGATTAAACCAAAATCAGATGGCTCTAACAATCTCGCCAAAAATATAGAGATTATAAAACCAGTACCTTGCATAGCAATTTTACCTGTAAAATCCCATATAAAAGCAGTTATACCTTGGGCTTTTAAATTTGGAGTCATAAGTTGTTACCCTTATCACTAACTGGCAAAAATTGATTTATCAAACTTTTTCCATATAATATACCTTTTTTTTCAACATTTTGAAAAATAAAGTAAGCAAGTGGATATGTAAAAACCACTACAAATAACCACATAAAAGCAGTATGAACTAATAAAGATGATTCTTTAAGAATATCAATATTAGAAATAATTAAACCAGAAGCCGCAATGAAAAATCCATGAAATAAATAAACACTATATGAGCTATCAGACATATAGGTAACAATTTTATTGTCTAACAATTTCAAAAAACTTGTAGATAATTTTTCTGAAATCTCTAAATACCCTATCAAAAGCATCATTGAAAAAAGTATGAAGATACTTAATGAGCCAAATTTACGCTCAACAAACAGTAATAAAAATGCTATAAAAACCAAAATTATTTTTTTCTTAAACAACATATTATGGTGTAATAAATAGTATAAAATAATACCAACTAAAAAATATTGTAGTTTTAAAGCCAAAAAAGATGGTTCATAGAAAAATAAAAATTTATTTACTAGCCAAGATATAATAAAACTAAAAATAGCTATTTTAATTGTACTTTTTTCTATTCCTATTTTATTTATCATTAAAAATATAAAAGGAAAAACAAAATAAAACTGCATCTCAAGACTCAAACTCCAATCAGGCAAAAATGTTGAAAAAGAGTACTGAGGATCCAAGCCAAATAAAAATGTTATATGCAAAAATATATTTTTTATATCATATATTATTCTTGAAGGATCATAGACAAAAACATTTTTCCATCGGTCTATATTCATCATTTGTAGTTCTTGATATCCCCCTAAAAAATATTCACTAAGAATAACTGCAAAAAATAAAGACAAATAATAAGCAGGTGCTATTCTAAAAAATCTTCGTATCCAAAACCTCAACCAACTTTTATAAAACCACATAGGTTCTTGCTTATTACGAATATTGGTTTGCGATATCATTAAATACCCTGATATAATCATAAACAAATCCACAGCAATTTTTGGATTTGGAATAGGTATTCCATACCACCCCCCCCATATCATAGTATGAGAAGTTA
Source organism: Sulfurimonas sp. (assembly GCA_027066935.1). Classification (GTDB taxonomy): domain Bacteria; phylum Campylobacterota; class Campylobacteria; order Campylobacterales; family Sulfurimonadaceae; genus Sulfurimonas. Next base: position 5,118 of record JAMOMX010000415.1, read on the forward strand.
GCACCCAAAAAGCTGCTAATGCACGGAATAAATTTATGAATTTTTGTTCTTTATTGGTAGTATGATTTATCATTACTTAAATAATTTTCCAACTCTTTCATTTTCTAGTGTTGCTAGAAACTTTTCATAATTTTTTAAAACTTCTTCTTTATTTCTCATACCAACTTTTCTATTTCCAATATATATTCCCCATGATTCTAAATCTTTAGTTACAACTGAATTAGCTCCAACTGTTGCACCTTCACCAATTTTAACACCAGGTAAAACTACTGAATTAGCTCCAATGATACAAAATTTACCAATATTAACAGGTAAACTTTTAATATTTCTAAATTTATTCCCAATAGTAGAATTTCCAAAACCAATATCTTTTAAATCATCTGTAGCTGTTAATATTCTACAGCCTTGGGAAATTGCAGAAAAATCACCTAATTTTAGAGTATTACCTCCTGTTATTGATGAAAAGTTGGCAATATGAACATAATTACCTATTTTTATTTTTTCTTTTGCATATATTAAAACAAAATCATCAATTATTATATATTTACCAAAATTTATATTTTCTATACCTATTATTTTTGTAAATTCAAAAGTTTTTACATAAGGTATGTTATATTTATCCATTATAAACTCTTTTTATTGTTTTAATAATATTCTTTTGTATATCTTTTTCAAGTTCAGGATACAACGGTATACACAAAATTCTACTACATATATCTCTTGATTTTTCCATAAATTGTTTTGGCTCAATATAGTTTAGAGTATCAAGAGAAGGATAAAAATATCTTCTTGGAAATATATTTTTTTTGTTTAAAGCTTTTTGAATTTTTAAAGTTTGTACTTTATCTTTTAGGATGATTGGAAAATATGCATAGTTCAAAGTTGCATCTTTATTTTGATATTGAAATTCAACGATACCACTTAACTCTTTTTTGTAAATATTATAAAGTTCTTTTCTTTTATCTTTAATATTTTCCATCTCATCAAGCATACACAATCCCATAGCTGCTTCAAACTCATTCATCTTGGCATTGGTTCCAAGGTTTGGAATGGATTCTTCATTTTCAATCCCAAAGTTTATAAGGTATCTAGCTTTTTGAACTAAACTATCATCATTTATTATCAATGCCCCACCCTCTATAGTGTGAAAAAGTTTAGTAGCATGAAAAC
>JAMOMX010000416.1 GCA_027066935.1 Sulfurimonas sp.
AGTTTGTAAAACCTGTTAATAAGCCTGTTGGAAAACCATCTTTATTTGAGAGATGTTGAGGAAGTGCATAAAAAGCACGAAAGAAAAATCCAAATGTATCTATAATTGTAACAACTTTATTCATGCAGAGGAACCTAATAATATTTTTATCTTATTATAGCTAATTATGTCCTATTACTTATTAGTTATTCAAATCTATTTTCTTTCATTAGACTTCTTGCATAATCTAGTTTTTAAGGTTTTGCAAGAAGTCTATTATTTCAATAAGATACTTAACTAAAAAAATCTTTAATCTTGAGGTTCCTTTTGTTTTGCTATTATGTCCAATAGCTCATCAACTGCATCTTCTAATATTTCATGATTATATCCAACATCATCTGCTCGTTTTAATCCAAAGTTTATAGCTTGTTCTGATAAGGGTTTATTTATTGGAATAATTGTCTTTACAATATTTAGAGCTAGTGAATACTCTTTTATATCTTCTGATGCACCATTTGGGTTATCTGCATACTTTATCATCTCTATCATCTCTTCATCAAAATTCCAGTGTTTAAATACTAAAGCTGTAACTTCACTAGTTGATACATCAACATAAGAGCGCTCAACTTGAGCAATATTATTTGATCCTTCAATTTCAGATTGAAAACTAATAGCTTCATCCTCTTGAATAATATCACTAGCTATTAATATTTTTCCTGTTTCTTGAAGTAAAGCGGCAAAATATAATGTATCAGCCTTTTTCTTATCAATTTGTTTATACCATTCATAAATTAAAGTCGCTTGCATTGATGATATCTCTGCAAATTTATCTGGAGTGATTCCATAAGGTTGCATATCTACATTTAAAAGTTTTTGAACTGAGTTTCCAATAGCAATTGAGCGAGTCATGGTCATACCAAATAAGCTAACAGCTTGTTTTGCATTTTTTATCTTATTTGAAAATCCATATAGTGGTGAAGATGCTGCTTTTAATAAATTTGCAATAATCATTGGATCTTCTTCAATAATCTTTGCCATATCAGCTATTGATGCTGATTCTTTAGCATATACTTTATTTATTTCTAAAATTGTTTTTGAAAGAGGTGGAAGGAATTTAATACTATTAACAATTGAGTTTTTCATTTATAACTACCTTACTACAATAAAATTATTTTTGATTATTATATCAGTTTTAGTTTAATTGTAGTTTGTTTATCATTTTTACACCATAAAAATAAACTTATATCCATTATAAATAGTAAATAATCCATAAAATATCACAGCTATTGAAGCAAGATATACTAACATATTTCTAAAGTTAGTAGCTAAGCTTAATGTTGTCAAAAAACCAAGTCCAAACATAGCAGGAATTGTGCTCAATCCAAATATTGCCATAACTAAGGCACCGTATATAGGACTCGCTGTACTAGCTGCTGCTATTGCAAAGAAGTAAACAAACCCACATGGGAGTAGACCATTTAACATACCAAGTAAATAAAAACTAGAGTTTGATTTAGAATTCATAATTTTTGCAAATGTATTTCTATATAAAGCTGTTTGTGAAAATGATTTTCCATCAAATTTTAAAAATTTCATCTTACCCATCAATGATAATCCAGCTATAAGCATTGCTACTCCAGCTAACATTAGCAGTGAGCCTCTAGCCGTATCTGTATAAGTAACCGTACTGCCTAAATACCCAAATATAGCCCCAAGAATTGTATATGTACTCACACGCCCAAGTGAGTAAAGAAGGTGAGCTGAACTCTTTGAAAGTTTTGAGCTTTGTGGAGATATTTTAATACTTGAATAAGCCATAACTATACCACCACACATTCCGATACAATGTCCAAATGAACCTAAAAAAGCTATACTTATAATACTAATAATATCTATACTTTCCAATTTTTTACCTTACTTAAATTATTTTATCACTAGACCTCTTGCATAACTTAGATCCTGAATCAAGTTCAGGATAACGAAAATCCAAATATTTTGTCATTCCAAACTTGATTTGGAATCTAGTTTAGAGTTATGCAAGAGGTCTATTATATTAAAGTTATGTTACATTAGTGTTAGGTAGTATAAATTTATCATTATTTTGCAAATGGATGACATGCTTGTACTGTTTCACTAAGGTGTTGTTTTTGAATATGTGTATATATTTGTGTTGTGAGGAGTGAGGCATGACCAAGTAACTCTTGAACAACTCTCAAATCAGCTCCACCTGTTATTAGTGATGTTGCATATGAGTGACGAAGCACATGTGGTGATACACCTAAATACTTTTTTATTATTTTATATGCAGATATGCGACTTAATTTTTTACCTTTATAATTGCACCAAATAAAATCATTTTCATATTTTGATTCATCAAGATAACAAGAGATAGCCTCTGTTGCAACTTTAGCTATTGGGACAACTCTCTCTTTATCCCCTTTTGCATGACGAACAAGCAACCACTCACCATCAATATCTTCTTTTTTAAGCTCTAAGCACTCACTAATTCTAACTCCAGTTGCATACAAAAAAAGTATAAGTGCATAGTCACGACAACCCAGCCATGAACCCTTATCACATAGATTTGCACCAGCCATAATTTGTTCTAGCGATAAAAATTTTGGTAAAAGTTTTGGGATTTTTGCTGATTTTAATTTTGTTTTTTCATCAATAAACTCATTTTTATAACAAAAATCAAAAAATGTATTAACTGAAGAAAGTTTACGATTTAATGTCCGTTTATTTTCATACTTTGATAAAATATTTAAAAGTCTTTTTGAATCTATCGTTATCAAAGGATTTTTATATTCACTCTCTATTGATAATAAGTCACTCTTATAAGCAGCAATGCTTTTTTTATTTAATGCTTTATTTATACTTATATATTCTAAAAAAGCCTCAAGCTCATTACTCAACTGAGATGAATTCATCATTTATATAAAATGTTTTTTCATCGATATAGATATAACCATCATCTAAATCCACTTCGTAGATATCATACTGCAATAGATCTTTTGACAACTCTATTAGATAACCCTCTTTTTCAAGAGCATAAAGTTTATCATTATAAGATATCAAACCCAAAAAATGTGCAAAAGAAAACTTTACTTTTGTATTAATCTGTAGGTCAGGCGTTAAAGATATTATCTCACCCTGCTTTGTAGTTATAAAAATATTTTTATTATCATATATAGCATTACGAATCTCATAATCAACTCTTATCTCTTTAAGAGCAAAAGAGAGTATTTTTGAACCAGTAGCTGCTATTAATTTATCATCTATAACATTAAAATAAATAATGTTGTTAAAATTTTCTTCAGATGAAACTATAATACTTCTAAGTTTCTTTTTCAAATCAACATTAACTATAACTATCTTTCCATCAAGAGTTAAAAATAAAACTAAATCATTCATAAAATAAGGTTTTACTATTTTAGAATTAACAACTATTGGTGCATTTCCTTGCTCTTTTAGAAGTAACTCTTTAGTTGAAATAGAATATAGTGCCATCTCATTATCTGCAAATAAAACTGCTAAGACATCATCTTTAACACTAGCTGTAGCTATTGTTTTTTTAAGATCAAAAGTTTCAACCATTTTTTTATCACCAACATAAAAAAGAGTCAAAATTCCATCAATTGTAGCGCTAATAATCCAATCATCACTTTTTGATATAAACCTATTTTTATCATCTATCTCTATATCAATTATTTTACCATTAATAAATATTTTTTTATTCTCTAAAAGAGCTCCATCAAGGTTGGTGTCTACTATTTTATTTTCTATCTCACCTGTATTTTTCCAATCACCTACTGTATCTTTTGGTTCAAACACTTTTTTTGAGCTACATCCATTAAATAATAATGCAAAAGTTATAATTAAAGAAAAATATATTGAATGCAATTTTTTACTTTAAACCAAAATGTGAAAGTGCTAAAGCAACTGTTTTTAATGAAGAGTTTTGAGAAACTTTTCTTAACTCAGCATGAGCTTTTTTTATCTCATTTTTATCTAAATAAAGTATTGCACTTTGAACGAGAGCTAAATCTTTATATATAGCATCTTGCTTCATTGAATAATCAAGTAATTTTTCATTATCTTTAGATCTTGAAGCTACTTCATAACTAGCTAAATCACTAATAAATATAGTTTTAGAAGAGCTTAAAGATTTTAATTTATCAACATCATTTAATGCTACTGCTTGAGAATATGACCAAACATCAAATAACGCTGGACTTAATTGTTCTAAATTTATTTTTAAATTCTCATTATTTGTATCTAGATTTAATTTTGCTAAAACTTCATTTGCTTCTTTAATTGTGCTTTGTTTATTTGAATTATAAACTATATTTGAAATTACAACTATAACAATAAGAACAACAATTCCAATCATTAAATTTTTATATTTTTTTACAAATTTTTCAGTCATTACAGCTTTTTCAAAAAATTTCTCTTCGGAATTCAATTCCTCTTTTACCATATTTATATTTTGTTTTAAGCTCAAAAATCATCCTTAATTTATTATCTATTTTACTTTTGATGTAATATTACCCAATAATTTGTTAAATTTTTATCAAAAAGACAAGTTTTTTTTGATACAATCGAGTTAAATAATAATTTGTAGGAATATATATGCAAGTAGATGATGCACTTTTAGTAAAATTGGAAAAACTATCATTTTTAAAAGTTGATGAGAATAAACGTGAAGAAATTATAAAACAACTCTCAGAAATTGTTAGTTTTGTAGATAATCTAAGTGAACTAAATACAGATGGCGTTGATGATAAATTTGCCATAAATGATAGTTCTACACCTACAAGAGAAGATATAGCTAGATGTGACACGAAAATTAATGATGACATTATAAAAAATGCTCCTAATGGTGCTGAACACTTTTTTATAGTCCCTAAAATCATAGAATAAATTAACAAAAAAAGGAAATTATAATGGATCAAGAAGAAGAAGTAAAAAAAACCATTGATATCAAAAAACTACTCAAGAGTACCCTTAAGCTTGGTTCGTCTGATCTACATTTAGTAGTAGGAAGTGAACCACAAATTCGTATTGACAAAGAGTTAAAACCTTTAAAACTTGATAAATTAACATCAAAAGATATCGACAGCATTGCTAACTCACTTATGAAAGAAAAACAAAAAAAAGAGTTTGAAGAGAAGAATGAACTTGATTTTAGTTTTACTATTGAAAATGTTGGTCGTTTTCGTGCAAACTATTATAAAACAAGAGATGGTACGGCATGTGCATTTCGTATGATCCCAATAGAGGTACCTACTCTTGATGAATTTGACAACAACCCTATTTTTAAAGAGTTAATAAAAAAAGAAAAAGGCTTAATTCTTGTAACTGGCCCTACTGGTAGTGGTAAATCAACTACACTAGCTTCTATGTTACATGAGATTAATCTAACTGAGCGTAAACATATTATTACTATTGAAGACCCAGTTGAGTTTGTGCATAAAAATATTAACTGCCTTTTTTCTCAGCGTAATGTTGGCTCAGACACAGAATCATTTGCTTCGGCTATAAAATATTCATTAAGACAAGATCCAGATATTATACTAATTGGAGAGATGCGTGATGCTGAAACTATTGGAGCTGCATTAACAGCTGCTGAAACTGGTCACCTAGTTTTTGGAACACTACATACAAACTCCGCACCTGGTACAATAAACCGTATTATAGATGCTTTTCCATCAGAAAAACAAGCACAAATCAGAGCTCAACTCTCTTCATCACTAGTAGCAGTAATCGCACAATCACTAATACCTAGAATTGGAACTGGAAAAGTAGCAACTCAAGAAGTTATGATTTCAAATGCAGCTATTATGAATCTTATTCGTGAAGATAAAGTTCATCAGCTTTATTCACAAATGCAACTAAACCAAAATGAGACAGGTATGCGTACTCAAACTCAAGAGATAATGGACCTTCTTAAAAAGAAAATCATTACAAAAGAGAATGCTATTAAAAGCTCAAATAAACCAGATGAAATAATGCATGTTATAGAAAATTTATAAAGTTTTTCTAAACTTTATCATCTTAAATCTCTCTCCCAAAAAGTTAGGCATTATAAGCATTTTTGCTTTTTCTAACTCTTGGGCATATATTTTTTCATCCACATTTTTTTTAAGTAATTCCAACAACTCTAATATACCCATATCAACAAGAGCTACCATCTGCGCTTTTAACTCTATAAACTCTACTCCAGCATCTTCAAAAGCATCTTTAACATGTGCAAATGTTACATCATAAGTTATATCTGTATTTTTAAAAAGATCCTCTCTTTTGATATTTTCATCTTCATTCTCTGTAAGAAAAAATGCAATAACCTCATGTTTATCATATACTCTTAGTGAAAAATCAGGACGGGCACTCATCTCACCATAATCAAAGCTCATAAATTCAAATTTTTCACAAGACAAAGACATTTCATGAGCAAATTGTTCATAACCAACTGCTATCTCTCCTCTATCTTTATGATACTTATCTGCTTTTTCTTTTACCCACTCATTTTCTACATCAAACTCAACAACATGCCCATCAACCCTTGCCGTTTTACCTTTATAAAAAAGCTCACACGGAAATGCATCAAAAATCTCATTTGCTATAAAAAAAGCATTTTTACATCTTAGTTCACTTAAAGATTTATAATGAGTTATTTTTATAACATCACCAAAACTTTCACTAAAATAGTTTTTTTGAAAATTTTGTAAATCCTCAAATCTTTCAATGATTACAAACTTTAAACTATCAAGCAATGTTGGTCTAAGTGTATATATAAACTGAACTACATCAGCTAAAAAATATCCATGATGAGCACCAATCTCACAAATAACACCATCTTTATCTAAAAAACCATCATCAACTAAAGATATTATATGTTTTGCTACACATCCACCAAAAAATTGACTTGTACTTACAGCAGTGTAAAAATCACCCTCTTTTCCTATTGTTTTATAACTTGAATAATAACCATCTTTATCATAAAGCCATTCGCCCATATATTTACTGAATAATTTAATCAAATTTATACATCTCATAAAGAGTTAGCAACTCTAATTGAGTATCTATTTCTAATATTTTATAATCTATTTTAGAGATTATTACAGAATTTTCTAGTAATTTTACATCATATTGAGTTTTATATCCAGCACTAAACAACTCTTTTGTATCTTTTAAAAGTCTTGCATATATATCTTTCGTCTCTATACTTAATGATTTTTTCTTTTCAAAATTTTCAAAATTTTGCATAACTTGCTCATATATAGCTATTAATTCTCTTTTTTTGTCTTCTATCTCTATTTTTGATTTTAAATACTCAACCTTTGTTGATTCTATATCGTTAAATACATTAAGATCAATTGGCATGCTTACACTTAAACCATAATCATAATATGAAGTTTCTGGGGATTGAAAACTACCCCCTAAAAGTGATTCACTCTTCCAGTTATATCCAGCAATAAAACTAAACTTTGGTAGATATTTGGCTATTGTTACATTTTTAAAATATTTTGTTTTTTCCATTTCGCTTTGTGACATATCAAGCACAATATTGTGTTGTAAAAATTGCTCTTTTTCTATTTTTTGAAGAGATGGTATCTTTACATTATCATAGTTTAAATCACTAATTGTTTTAAATTTTGATATCAATTTTTCTTTAGCTGTTTGTATGTCATATAAAGATTGTATAACAAAATTACGCTCAATAATTGCATTATCTAAAAAACCAGAATCTAACTGCCCACTTATATATTGCTCTTTTTTTTGTGTTAAAGAGATTTCAGAATTTTTTATCAAAAGCTCTTGTTTTTTTATTTTTAAATCTATTTGCTTTATCTGCATCAAAATAGATATAGCATCTTTAATAAGTTTTCGTTTTTGCATATCTACAGATAAATTTGCATATATTTTAGAATAATTAGCATACTTAATTCCAAAATATATCCCACCACTTTGAAAAATAGTTTGATCCATTTTTATAGAAGCACTTTGTTGTTTTTGCTCTCGATTATAAGAGTTGTTTTTTATATATGAGTAATTAAGTCTAAGTGGATTTATCCAACTATCTCGTAATTTAGCTCCATCTGCTTCTACCTTTTTATAATCAAAATCAAACTTATTTTTTTTGTTATCACTTATATACTTATCTAAAGGGTCTACTACATCTTCACTTGAATATAAGAAACTACAAAGAACTAACACTAAGCTCAAGGTTTTTAAAGCCTTCATCTATTTCCTCTTTTGTAATTGTAAGTGGTGGTAAAAATCTTAAAGTGTCTCTTGCAGCTTTTAAAACTATAACACCATTTTCTTTTGCATTTAAGATGATGGCACTTAAAGTATCCGCATCTTTAACACGCAAACCACACATCATACCAATTCCAACTTTTTTTGTAAAAAGTCGTTCATTATTTTTATAAAAATTTTCTAATTCTTGGTTAAAATATTTTATAGTGTTTTCTAACTCTCCACTTTGTGAGTACTCATTTAAAATATCAATAACTTCACATGCAGCGGTTGTGCTTAGATAGTTTCCACCAAAAGTAGAACCATGATCACCTGCACTTAAAACATCTTTTAAACTACTCATAACAACACCAATAGGTACACCACCACCAATACCTTTTGCAAGAGTTATAATATCTGGTTCAATCTCATAAATATTTGAAGCTAAAAACTTTCCTGTTCTATATCCACCTGTTTGTACCTCATCAACAATAAGCAAAATACCCCGCGATTTTAATAACAAAGCTAAATTTTGAACCTCTTGTTTATCTAGTGGCTCAACACCACCCTCACCTTGAACAAGTTCTATCATAACAGCACAAGTATGATCATCAAGTAAACTCTCAACACTTAGTATATCATCAGCATAAACAAAACCATCTGGAAAAGGACCAAAATAATTGTGCATAGCCTCTTGACCTGTTGCTTTTACAGTTGTAATTGTGCGTCCATGAAAAGATTGTTGCAGAGTGATAATTTTATATTTTTTAATCTCTGCATTACTTTCTCCCCATTTACGAGCTATCTTTATAGCCCCCTCATTTGCTTCAGCCCCACTATTTCCAAAAAAACATTTCATATCATAGCCACTAGTTTGTACTATTTTTTGGGCAGCTTTTACCTGTGGTGCAATATAATAAAGATTTGAGATATGGGTAATCTTTGAAATTTGTTTAGTTATAGCAGAGTTTACTCTTTTATTTGCATGACCAACACTTACAACACCAATACCAGATGTAAAATCTATATATTTTTTTCCATTAGCATCAACTAATATTGCATTGTCTCCACTAACAAACTCTATATCTACTCTTGCATAGGTTGGTAATACATATTTTTTATCTAATTCTTGTGTATTCATTATTTGCCTAACTATCTATTTTATTTGGATTATATCTAAATTTTCTTTTAATATAAAAACAAAAATTTAACTTTTATGTGTATACTTTCAATCACATACTTCAAGGAATTTATAGTGCCTACAATAGATGCAACTTTAGAATTAATCAAACTTTTAATGTTTATGGTGTTTGTCTCAGCTTTAGCTGCTCAAGTTTGGATAGCTTTTTTGGATATATATGAGTATTTTTCAGACTCTCTAAATAAATTTCGCCCTCAGCCATCACAAGATAAATTTTCAAGAATAGCTGTAATAGTGCTAGGAAGTGCTGTTTTAATATATAGTTAATCTTTTTATTATAAAACTTTTAAGGATTAATAAACTACACTATGTTTAAGATATTAACATCATGGAGTTATTTTGAATATAATAAACTCATTTTTTAAAAGAGCTATTTTTTTAATGATATCTCTTAGTATAACAAGTGTTGCTTTAATCTATTTTTTTCAACAACATCTCTTTTATACATCTTTAGCAGATAAAATCAAAACAACTTTAGAAAAAAAAATTACCAAATATCAATATAATGTAAATTTAATACCAAAAAAGCTTATTGAAAATGATGCTCAATCATTTATTGATCAACTTGGATTTATTAGAATAGAGATATATGATGCTAACCAATCTGAGGTTTATTATTTTGACTCCACTAATATAAAAGATAATAAAGAGCTCCAACAAATATATCTTCATGATGCTTTTGCACTTCATAACTTTCCAACAACTAACAAAATGACTTATAATTTTTTTGAGATAGAACCAGGATATAAATTTTTACAAGTATTTTATCCAATATATAAATCAAATGAACTATTAGGGTATATAGAGGGGATCTATCATGTAGGTTCAACTCTTATTGAAAAATTTCAAAGAGATGTTATCGCCATAATTACAACAGTTATTTTAACTATATTTTTATTTAGTTTATTAATATTTCCACTCATATATTTTGCTTATAAAAAATTAAATTCACATAGATTAGCTCTATTATCTAGCAATATTACTATGATAAATACTTTAGGTAATGCAATAGCACAAAGGGATAGTGATACAGGTGAGCATAACTATAGAGTCACTCTCTATGCAATAAAATTGGCTGAAAAAATCTCTTTAGATCAAGAAAATATTCAAAAACTAATCAAAGGAGCTTTTTTACACGATATTGGAAAAATTGGTATCTCTGATAATATTTTGCTTAAAAAAGATAAGTTAAATCAAGATGAATTCAATGAAATGAAAAAACATGTCCTCTTAGGTGTTGAGCTTGTAAAAGAGTGTGGCTGGCTAAAAGAATCCACAGAAGTTATTTTATATCACCATGAAAAATTTGATGGAAGTGGATATCCTTATAATGTCAAAGGCTTAAATATACCAAAAGTTGCACGCATCTTTAGCATAGTTGATGTTTTTGATGCTTTAACTTCAAAACGACCTTATAAAAAAGCTTTTAGTTATGAAGAGAGTATAAACTTTATAAAAAATAATCGTGCTACACACTTTGATTCTGATTTAGTGGATATATTTATTCAAATTTCAAAAGAGCTTTATAACTCTACTAGTTTAAAATCAAAAGAACAACTAAAAAAAGAGTTAGATGAATTAATTAAAAAATATTTTTTTGATTAGCACCTGCTTATTTCAACTTTTTCCTCTTGATATGCTGCACTTTTTCCTGAAAAACTAGCATGAGAAGTTGTAAGTGCATTTACTCCTTTTGTGCCACTGTAGATTAAAATACAGTCGTTTCGTATATCATCATTTATTTTTACTTTTAGTTTTACATAGCCATTTGATGAACTTATTTTTACAAGTTCACCTTCTTTAAAACCAAGACTACTGTTTAAATAAACATTTTTTTCACGAGTAAATTGGGAATTTTGACTTTTATGACTTTTTGAAGTGATTAGATGAAAGCCATTATCTACATATTTTGGTTTATCTAAATCTTCTAAAAAAATAAATTCGCCATCATCTGTATCAAACCCATTTTTATATGGAACATCTTCTCTTCCCTTTACATACCAAGAATCATTTTCACTTTCAGCCCTAAAACTTTTAAAATGCTCTATATATTCAACTTCACTTTTAAGCTTAATATCAAAATTACTACAAAGATAAGCACTCAAATCATACTCACTAATACCATAATCACACTCAGCTACACTAGGCATATCAATAATTGCATTGTGTGAATAAGATGTTCTTATATCATTTTTATACAAAAAGCTCTTAGCAGGGATAACTAGATGTGCTAACGCGCTTGATTCGTTTTCTTCTAAACCAAAATAAACTATATTTTTAACTAAAGATATCTCTTTTGTGACTCTAAAAGAGTCTGGCATTTGAGAGAGTGGATTTGTACCTTGAATAAATAAAGTTTTAAAATTACTAAATTTTGTATCTACCTTTGACACTTTTCTTGCTTTTAAATTAAAAGGTGAGTTGATTGCTTCTTTTGAGTTACCTAAATAAGCTACACCACACCCCTCTTTTCCAAATAAACCAAGGTTTACTCCAAAAGCGTCTATAGCTTGCATAACTTCAGCGCCATCACGATATTTTTGAACTCCAACACCACAAACTATGGCTACTTTTTTATCTTTTATAATCTCTAAAATATCTCCTATTTGCCCTAAAGTCACATCAATAAAATCAAGAGTATCTTTAATGCGTAGTGATTGTGTTAATTCATAATAATCTTCATATTCACTGGCAAAACTTTTTAAATATTCTTCATCATAACTCATATAAATATGTAAAAACCTATTTAACATTAGAGCTAAAAGCAAATCTGAATGTGGTTTTATTTGTATATATAAATCTGCACTTTTTGCTATTTTTGTTTTTATTGGATCTATAACTATGATTTTTTTATCTTTAATTATTGGCAATAGGTGGGAATTACTGACATGTGGATTTCGCCCCCATATTATTACTACTTCAGATTTTGATATCTCGCTAAGGGGCATATTTTTATTGCTACCACGACCCTCAATAATTCCTGCTTCACCAGCACCATCACACAAGCTTCCATCTGTTAGTGTAGCTCCATATGAAGCAAAAAAATGACTAGTTACATCTTGCATAAGTCCAAAGTTCCCATTACCTTTATAATGAAGTATCTCATCTTTTTTTGAATCTCTAAGCATCTCTTTTAACTTTAAAAGAGCCTCATCCATAGTAATCTCTTCTCCGTTATATCTAGGTTTTGTAATGTGAGAAAAGTTTTTGTAATGGTTTAGATGTGCACATAAAAAACCCTTTGTATGACCACTTTTCTTTGGCGTTATTTTATCATTTAAATATACTATCTCACATGCATCAAAGCAATCTAATGGACATGCAGTATTTTTATTCATTTTTTAATTCTATCTTTACAAGTTTAGAAAAAATCTTTGGAGATTTTATAATTATTTGTGCCATATATTTTGAGATATTTTTAGAATCTGCTATGTTTAAAACTCTATCTACTTTATAGTTTGTTTTTATCCCATCTATATAAACTATTTTATTTTTTATATCAATCACTTCATCTTTATTTAGATATATGGTTAATTTTGCTTTTGATATATCTGCAACTTTAGCTAATGGAGTTGAAATATTTACAACTTGACCACTTTTAACAAGCAGTTCGTATAGTATATACCCCTTTGCTCTTAAGCTCTTATCTTCTAGTATTCGTTTTAATTTTGCCTCTCTTAATTTTAAATCGGCTATCTGAATTTTAAAATTTTGTATCTCTTTTTTTGTATTTAAAAATAAGTTTTCACTTGCAACTAAATCATAAAATTCTCTATTTTTTTCTACTTGTGATTTTATTTTTAAAGATTCTATTTTTTTATAGTTATCTCTTTTTTTAACAGTGATTTTTTCTATATTTACTAAAATTTGTTCACTTGAATCTACACTGTTATCTAAGTACTCAAGTTTTTCTTTAATATATTTTAATTCTTGAGTGTCTAAAATAGAATCTATTTTAATATATGGTTCATTAGATAGCAATTTACCTAATTTATCCTCATTAGAATAAACAACTAACCCAGAGACATTTGAGCTAATGTTTCTAATTTCATAAGGTTGTACTTTTGAATAATAGATATTCCCAAACAATATAACGACACTAAAAAATAAAATAAATACAATTTTCATCCATAAACCTTCTAAAAAATTAAGCCTATTTTACCATTTCATTATTAACATTCAAGCATATTTCATTTTAATTTTGGTACTATGTAGATAATATTTATTCAAAGGGATTTTAATGTCTGTTTTAGATAGTGTAGATGCAGCTACTAACCTAGCAAAAAATAATGAACTTCAACTTTTAGTTTTTAGAGTTAGCAATAGTACTGAATCAGCTTTTTATGCAATTAATGTTTTTAAAACAAGGGAAGTTGTTGAATCAAAAAATCATTTTTTAACTCAAATACCATCATCCCATCCATTGTTAGAGGGCACCATTACCCTTCGTGGTTTACAAATCCCAATTTTAAATCTACCTCAATGGTTAGAAGTGTCATTATCAGAAGAAAACATCGCAAAATCTAATATACTTGTTTGTGACTTTAACGGTATTATAATTGGTCTTAGAATTATGGATGCATATAGAGTTATCAAAAAAAACTGGAATGAGATGCATGCACCAGATAGTTATCGTCAAAAAGATGGCGTAGTGATGAATCATACAAGACTAGAAGATGGTAGCCTATGTCTTATACTAGATTATGAAAAACTTTTAGCAGATGTAATTCCTCAAGCTATGGTTGATGTTCTTGAATCCCCTACTAACTTAGAAGATTTAACTCTTCCAATAAAATTAACACAGGGTGTAGTTTTAATAGCAGAAGATTCAAAAACTGCACAAACACATTTGCGACAAATTTTTGAAAACTCAAAAATAGCTATGAAAATTTTTGATAATGGAAAATTACTAGTTGATTATATTTTTGCTATGGATGATCCAAGTGTAATCCCTGCAATCATTACAGATATCGAGATGCCAGAGATGTCAGGATTTACTGTAATACAAGAGTTAAAGAAAAATCCAATGACAAAAGATATTCCTGTAATTGTAAATTCATCTATGACTGGACAAAACAATAAACGCGAAGCAGAGGTATTGGGTGCTGATAACTTTATAGATAAAACAAAAAGTCATAATGTGATTCCACTTATTGTTGAAACTATGAATAAATACGCTTAAACATACTTTTTCTCAAATAAATCATGTAAAAATTTAAAGAGTGGTAATGAAGAGGGCTACTCTAGTAGCTGACGAAGAACTAACGACGCAAGTGCGCCGCTATTTAAATTTATTGAAACAGTGAGATTAATACACCAGCTGCTACTGCTGAACCTATAACACCTGCAACATTTGGACCCATTGCATGCATTAACAACATATTTGAGCGGTCATACTCCATACCAACTTTATTAGATACACGAGCTGCCATTGGAACAGCAGATACACCAGCTGAACCAATTAGTGGATTAACTTTATGCCCTGGAAACAGGTTCATTATTTTAGCCATAATTACACCTGAAGCAGTACCAATAGAGAAAGCCACAATACCAAGAGCCATAATAAGCATAGTGTTAGGAACTAAAAATTCACTTGCTGCTAGTGTTGAACCAACACCAAGACCAAGAAAGATAGTTACTATATTTATAAGTGAATTTTGAAGAGTGTCATTTAGACGCTCAACTACTCCTGATTCTTTTAAGAAGTTACCAAACATAAATGCACCAATAAGTGGTGTAGCTGCTGGAAGAACTAAAATAGCAAGAGTTAGAACCATTATAGGAAAAACCAATTTCTCTAAACGAGACACATGACGAAGTGTAGTCATTTTAATTTTTCTCTCAGCCTCATTTGTTAATGCTTTCATAATTGGAGGTTGAATAATAGGAACCATAGCCATATACGAATATGATGCTACGGCAATAGCACCTAATAATTCTGGAGCAAGTTTAGTCGCAATGAAAATCGAGGTTGGACCATCAGCACCACCAATAATCGATATAGCTGAAGCTTGCTGGAGGGTAAAGTCAGCAAAACCCAATTGAGACAGTACTACAGCACCAACAAGTGTACCAAATATACCAAACTGAGCAGCTCCACCAAGAAGTGCTGTTTTAGGATTTGATAGGAGTGGACCAAAATCAGTCATCGCCCCAACACCCATAAATATTAAAATAGGAAACATCTCATTTGAAATACCCATATTATAGATAATGCCCAAGAAACCATGATCCCCTGCAATACCTGCAATTGGAATATTGGCCAAAAGACCACCAAAAGCAATAGGTAGAAGTAAAAGAGGTTCAAACCCCTTTCTAATTGCTAACCAAAAAAGAAAAAAAGTAAGCAAAATCATAATTATACGACCCCACGATTTATGAAAATCACTCATTTTTTCACCATGTGAATTTAACTCATCTGGATCAGGATTTATAAATGCATATATTCCTGTAGAAGTTAAAAAACCGCCAATCATTTCAGAGAAAGGCTTAGTTTGATAAGTTTCCTCTTTGTGTGTATTTAAAGTTTCTTCTGGTGAGTGTGCTGGAGCACTCGCATAAGCTGAACTCACACCAAGAAGCATAAATAATGTAAAAAGTTTTATTACAAAAGATTTCATTTAATATTATCCTATTACAGCTACTACTTGACTTTCAACTACTTTATCATTAGTAGCTACATTGATTGACTTTATCACTCCACCTTTTGGCGCAACAACATCTATCTCCATTTTCATAGATTCTAAAATTAAAATCACATCACCCTCATTCACACTTTGTCCTGGATTCATAATTATTTTCCAAACACTACCTGGAAGAAGAGCTTTTATCTCTAGGTCATTACCAGAAGAGGTTTGAACTGGTGCAACGGATGCACTCTCTCCATTTACTTCTGTTACTTGTATATCTGCATTACCCTCTGCAACTTGAACACTAAACTTTTGACCATCTACTACTACTGTATAATTTCCATTGCCCATACTTGAACTTCCTTCACAATCTTTTTTCATTTCTGATATTTTTCTAATATTTAATTCGCCTTCCCCTTTAAGAAAAGCGATACCTTTATCTTGACATGCTGCTACAATAAAAATATTTTCTTCACTAATTTCTAAATTTTCTTTTTTTAATTCATCTATTGCGTGTTGAAGAGATTTTGTTTCATCTGCATTTGCTATATCAATAGCATTTTGAGTTGTTGGCTCTAAGCCTAGTTTTTCTGACGCAATTTTAATAATTTCTGGGTCAGGTGCAACTGGAGTTTTTCCAAAATAACCAAGTACCATCCTTCCATAACCTGGTGCAATAGCTTTCCAGGGTCCCTGCATTACATTATTAAGCGCTTGTTGAAAGTAAAACTGTGAAACTGGAGTTACTGATGTACCATAACCACCTTTTTCAACAACCTCTGTCATAGCTGCAATAACCTCTGGAAATTTATCTAAAATATCATTATCACGCATCATTTGAGTATTTGCAGTAAGCGCACCACCTGGCATTGGTGAAAATGGAATCACTGGAGAAACCATAGTCGCTTCTGGTGGTACAAAGTAGTCACTTAAACAGTTTTGAAGTTCTTTCTCATAAGTAAGAACCTTTTCAATCTCTAAACCACCAAGATCAAAATTCATACCCTTAGTTGCATGAAGCATAGTTAAGATATCTGGTTGAGAAGTTCCACCACTTACAGGAGCAGCAGCCATATCAATACCATCAATACCCGCATCAAGTGCTGCCATATAAGCAGCAACAGATACACCAGCAGTTTCATGAGTGTGTAAACGAAGATGAGTATCTTCACCAATTAATTTTCTAGCCATTACTATAGTTTCGTGTACTTTTTGAGGATTTGAGGTTCCAGAAGCATCTTTAAAACAGATACTATCATAAGGTATACCGCTGTCTAAAATTTCACGAAGAGTTTTTTCATAAAAATCTACACCATGTGCGCCATGACATCCTGGTGGTAAATCCATCATAGTTACAACAACTTCATGCTTAAGACCATAATGAGTGATTCTCTCCCCTGAGTACTTTAAGTTTTCAACATCATTTAAAGCATCAAAGTTACGAATGGTTGTAGTTCCATGTTTTTTAAATAGTTTTGCATGTAAATCTATTAGCTCTTTTGAACCAGTATCAAGCATTACTGTGTTAACACCACGAGCTAATGTTTGAAGATTTGCATCAGGACCAACAATTTTACGAAACTTGTCCATCATATCAAAAGCATCTTCTCTTAAGTAAAAATATAGAGATTGAAATCTAGCACCTCCGCCAAATTCAAAATGATTTATACCAGCTGTTTTTGCAGCTTCTACTGCTGGAAAAAAGTCATCCATAAGTACACGACCACCATAAACTGATTGGAAGCCATCTCTAAAAGTTGTATCCATTATATCTATAAATTTTTTAGCCATTTTAATCCTTAACTTTGTCTGTGATGAGTGATTGCAGCAATAATTGCAGCAATAGATTTTTTATTGTCTTTTCTAGCACTAGCTTCTGGTGCAGATGTAACTGCATTACCAACTTGTGGCTCTGGAAAAAATTTATGAACGATTATTGACATTAAATTAATCATCAATATCAATATAACTAAGAATACAAAAACAGTTGCCATCCCTAGACCCATAAATTTAAATCCCTCAAAAATGAGATTAGATTCCATAATCAACCTTTATAGTATATATTTTCACGCAATTATATACTAAAGCTGTTTAAAAACACTTTTATCTTTTTTTATACAACTAAAATACTCAATCTGTTACTTTTTGTGCACTAATTAAAACTTCTAAATAAGAGTGGATAAATAACTTAATAAAAGAGAAAGATTATTTAAGATAAAATTTGAAACTTAAGCTTGGTGGAGATGTTATGATTGCTGGAATGTTTGAACAAGAATTTGTTGCATATATAATTTTTGGACTAATGCTAAATTTTTTATTTTCGATACTATTTGGTCTTTACTTAACAAAAAATATTGGTTTAGAAGAGATGATTAGATCAAAAGGTGAAAAACAACAATCTGTATTGATAAGCCTAAGTCTTTTTATCCCTTTTGCAAAAATGTTAATAACACTTTATAGAGTAGCAATTTTACAAATTTACTTTTTAAACAAAGGGTATTCTCATAAAGAGTTTTGGATATATATTACTCATGCACAAAAACAAAACTAATCTTATTACAGTTTCAGCTGTAACAGTAAAAAAATAGTTAAATCATATCAATTTAATAGTTTATAATGTTATAATAAAACCATGAATGATTACAAGTTAAAACTAACACTTAGTATACTAGCCGGCGTAGTATTTTCTTTTTTATTTATTATACTAGCGTTTGTGCTTCCCTTGGAAAAAAAGCAAATCCAAAAAAAAGCAAATCAAAATTTACTTGAAAAAATTTCTGGTAATTTGAAAAAATAAATTAAAAAGTTTTCTTTATTTTTATAATAGAAAGTGTATTATATGCATACTCTGGATTTAATTTAAAGGCACAAGCATTTAGTGCTTTTACACAATCCTCTAAGTGGTCTAAGTCATCATGTTTTGTAAGTAAATCATTTAATAATACTTGAGCATCTTTTATATGTAAGTTTCTAACTACGCCTAGATTTTTATGTGCTAAATCACGCAGTTCTATAAGTTTATTTTTTTTATCCTTATTTTTTCGTATATTATGTATTAAATTTTTAAAAACATCACTAGCTTTAAAAATTTGAGTTATATAATCTTCTGTCAGCTGAATAATCAACTCTTCTTCTAAGCCAAGTTCATTTTCAGCCTCAGTTACACTATATATATAATTTGAAAGTTTTGAATTATCAAAACGATTTTTAAATACATCATCGCATATCTCTTGTGCATATTCTAAGACAATTTCTATCTTTTTTTCTTTTGAAAGATCTGAATCAATATTTAATTTACCAAGCATTATTTTCCATTAATTAATTTAATATAAAGTAACACATATAGAATCTTTGTCTTATTAAAATCACATTATTAAAATAATATTATATACGAGTGCTACTAAAACACTCATATTTTTCACTGCTATATAGCCTTAGTTATTATTCTATTTAAGCGAGATATAAATTCAGCCGTATTATCTAACTCTTTACCATCAAATAATTTTGCTTGATCTAAAAGAACATGAGCAGCATCTTCTATTAAATTTTGATCAGCACAATCTTTTAGCTTAATCAAAAGCTCATGTTTTGGATTTATTTGTAAAATAGGAGCTGGAGCTGGAGCACCTGTATCTTGTCCCATCTGTTTCATCATCTGAGCCATCATATAAGCTGGATCTTCCTTATCTTCTTTTAATTTAACAGGGGAATCAACTAAATCAAAAGTGGTCTCAACTGATTTAACAGCATCTCCCAATACATCTTTAAACTCTTTTGCAAGTCCCTCATAAGTTTTTGCAACTTCCTCTTCAGCTTCTTTCTCTTCCTCTGTTTCTTCAAATTTAGCATCAGCAACTGGAACTAATTTATACTCTTTATATTCAGTTACCATTGGAAAAATAATAGTATCCACTTCTTCATTTAATACTAAAACATCAATTCCACGAGATTTAAATCTCTCTAGCGCAGGAGAAGATTTGAGCATTGCTAATGAAGTTTTACCAGCTATATAATAGATCTCTTTTTTCTCTTCATCAACATTTTTAACAAAATCTTCTATCATAACAGTTTCACTAGAGTTAAGAGTATTAAACTGCATAAGTTCTAAAATCTTTTCTCTATTTTCAAAGTCATTATAAAGACCCTCTTTTAGTACATTTCCAAATTCAGAGTAAAAAGTATTATATTTTTCTTTATCTTTTTTAGACATTTTTGAAAGTTCTGAAAGAACTTTTTTAATAGATGTTTTTTTGATTTTATCCATAATCGGATTTGATTGTAAAATCTCACGAGATACATTTAAAGGAAGATCTTTAGAATCAATAACACCTCGTAAAAATCTTAAATAGGTTGGCATTAACTCTTTTTCATCATCGGTGATAAATACACGATTAATATACAATTTAATACCTGTTTGATAATCAACTCTATATATATCCATAGGAGCTTTACTTGGGATATAAAAAAGTGTAGTATATTCAACTGCACCCTCAGCTTTGTTGTGAATCCAAGTTAATGGTTCTTCAGATGAATGTGCAATAGAGCTATAAAAATCTTTATACTCATCATCACTTATATCTTTTTTAGGGATACTCCAAAGTGCATTTGCTTTATTTATTTGCACATTTTCTATCTCTGTTTTTGATGGTTCAATCTCTTTTCCATCATCATCAGTAACAGCAGGAATATGTTTCTCTTTATCCATAAAAATTGCAAAAGGGATATGGTTTGAGTATTTTTTAATAATTGATTCTATTCTATAATCTTCTAAAAACTCATCTGCATCATCTTTAAGGTGCATAACTATAGTTGTACCATGACCATCCATAGTTGTGTTTTCTAGCTCAAATGAGCCATCACCTGTACTTGTCCATAAAAAAGCCTGATCCTCTCCTGCTTTTTTAGTTGTAACTTCTACTTTATCTGCAACCATAAAACAGGCATAAAAACCAACACCAAATTGACCAATTAGGTTGGAATCTTCTTTTTGATCACCAGTTAAATTCTCTAAAAATGCTTTTGTACCTGATTTTGCGATAGTACCAAGATTGTTCATTAAATCTTCTTCATTCATACCGATACCAGAATCTTTAATTGTTAAAGTTTTTGTCTCTTTATTTACAACTATATCTATACGAGGTGCAAAAGTCACCTCTTTATATTTTTGCTCAGTTAAAACTAACATATTTAATTTATCAAGTGCATCTGATGCATTTGAAACCAACTCTCGTAGAAAAATCTCTTTGTTTGAATATAGTGAATGAATCATAAGATTCAGAATTTGATTTGCTTCTGTTTGAAACTGATGTTTTGCCATCTTTAAAATCCTTGTATTAATAATTTATCGTTATCTTAGCAAAAAAAAGTTAATACTGTTATCTTTATCAACTTATCTTAGTCTTGTAGACTAAAGTTTATTTAGTGTGATTATAATTAACCTATTTTAGATATAATTTTTAGATGAATAATGATTTTATTAATATGCTTGAACCTACACCAAAACTATACTCTAAAAAATGTAAGATAATTTCAGCCTTTATTTGGTTCTTTTTAAAATTTAGTATATATATAACTACTGTTTTGTCTTGGTATATATATGGTTATTTTATAGCTTTTTTTGTTCTAATATTAAGCTTTATTATTATAGGAATAATACGCTCAAAATTAAGGAACATAGCAATTCCAGCCTCACAACAAGAGTATCAATACAATGATAAAGGGATAGCGGATTGGTTTACAGCTAGAGAGATTTGTTTGGAAGAAAAAAAGTAACTACCTCACTACAAACCAAGGGTTTAGTAAATTTTCTTTATTATAAAGCAGTGGTTTATTGATTTCATATTGAAGCGTCATTTTGCCAGCTTCTCTAACTATAGCATCAGCAGCAGCAGTATCCCACTCCATAGTTGGTGCAAGTCTTGGGTAGATGTCGGCTACACCCTCTGCTACCATACAAAGTTTTAATGAACTCCCCTTAGAGGTTTGCTCAATTACTTTAGCATCTAATGAGTTTATAAAAGATTGGGTTTCATCTGAGAGATGAGATACAGAAGCTACTACTAATAATTTTTCTTTTTGATTAGTATTTATATGTAGTGGAAGTTGCTTATCATTTTTAAATGCTCCCTCATTTTTTTTAGCATAATATATGTCATTTATTGCTGGTGCATATACTACGCCTAGAACTGGTTTATCATTATATATTAATGCTATATTTACAGTAAACTCCCCTGTTCGTTTAATAAACTCTTTTGTTCCATCTATTGGGTCTATACACCAAAAATACTCCCAACCTCTTCTTTGCTCATACTTGATTTCTTTATTTTCTTCTGAAAGAATTGGAATCTCTGGATAAAGTTTTTCTAAAGCATCACAAATTATTTCATTTGCTTTTATATCAGCTTCTGTAAGAGGAGAGTTATCTTGTTTATACTCAATCTTAAAATCTTTTTTGTAAATCTTCATAATTGCATCACCTGCATCTATTGCAATTTTTTTTATATTTTCTATATCAATTTTTTCTAGCATCCATACATCCGTTATTTCTATTATATAAGTAATACCAATCCCCATTAAAAGGTAGGTATAAGAGGCTTCACCATTTTTAGCATAATATAATTATCACTTTATACTTAAAAAATGGCGAAGTCTAAATATTAGTTTTCTTCTATACCAATAGATGAATCTATAATTAAAGTTACTGTTATATCTGTATCTCCATTTTCAATAATTCCTGTTGCTGTTGTGGTTTTTGTTGTTGGATCGAATTTATCTAATTTCCATTCTCCTCCACCATCAACACATGTATCTAAATTAATTATATCCCCATTACTACCT
The DNA here is from genome assembly GCA_027066935.1 of Sulfurimonas sp. Taxonomy (GTDB): domain Bacteria; phylum Campylobacterota; class Campylobacteria; order Campylobacterales; family Sulfurimonadaceae; genus Sulfurimonas. The sequence goes on from JAMOMX010000416.1 coordinate 22,891, forward strand.
TCTACATGTAATATATTATTATTATCAGTCATATCAAGAACATCTTCTACACTAAGGGTTATATCTTGATTACCCTCTCCTAGATTTAAAATTTCTACATCTGATGCGTCTTCTATTAATGCACTAAAATCAATAGGGGTATCATCATCAAAAACTAATATATCTAAGTCAGAATCATCAAATTCAATATTTTCAAAATTTCTTAATTCAGTTGTATCGCCAGTAGAAGAATTTTCAACAACTAAGGCTCCATTTTCATTTGTAGATATTTCATAATCAGAATAATTATCATTAAATATTGCTTTATCAGAACCATCACCACCATCAATAACAACACTACCATTAATATCATCTGCAACAATCTTAGCTATATCATCCTCTGAACCCATTAAAATAAAGTCATCTTCCATCTCTGTAGAAGCTGAAGACCAATTTCCATGCCAATAATGAACAGTATTTGAAGTTGTTGATTCATCTCCTTGAACAATACTTTGAGTAGCTTTAAAGAACTCATTGTCATTAACTGGGGTATCAAATAAATTAGATATATCTAATGTCCAATTTCCATTTTCATCTACAATAATTGGCGTTTGTGTTTCAATAGCTTTATATTCGCCATCTGGGTTTGTTTGATTACCACTAGTTGAATGACCATCTTTAGAGTATAAAGTAATTGTAGCTCCTGATTCACCTGTTCCATATAATGTTACAGATGTATAATCACCTGTATTATCTGTAATATTTGTGATAACTGGCGGAGCAAGAGTTGTAACTGTCTCACAAGTTTCACTAGATATATTTATTGATACAACTGCTGAATTAGATATATTTCCATCAGAGTCTACAGCACTATATCTAAAGCTATCTTCTGCCACCTCTTCTCCAGTAACATACTGAATAGAAAAGTTAGAAATCGAGTTAGATGTAGTAGTAAATTCTATTTTATCACACTCTACAGGGTTGCCAAAATCATCAACTATGCTAAATTTATTTGTCTCAACATATCCATCGCCATCCACATTAGTAGAATCTTGTTTTACATCACCTTGTGCGACTACATCACCATCTTTATATGCAATCCAGTGAGCATTTGCATCCTGAGAAGCACCATCTTCAAAATGACTGCCCAATCCACTAAGACCAATCTCCACGCCAGTCATATTAGAATCAAATTCAATTACTAACATCTCATCGTTTGCAGATTCTATCTGTCCATCATCATAAGAGCCTTCTACACCTATACCTTTACCATCGTGAGTATTATTATTATCATTAGTTATACCAACTTCAACTTGTTGATCATTACTAAATGCTTTAACTGTTATACCATCTCCATCAATAGATAAGCCATCACTTGCTACAGTTCCCCAATCAGAAATTTCAACACTCTCATCTCCATGAGTACCAACATTGAGAGTTGTAGTTTCAATACCTTCATTTGCTGTATATTTGAACTGTGTATTGTCTGATAACATATCGCCTATTTCAACTATAACCTCTTCACCAGTCATACTTTCATAAGTTAATATTCCATTTTCAGGAAGTGTATCGATTTTAATAGTTGTTACTATACCTAGAGCATCATCTTCAAGATCTGATGTCTCTTTAGCTAAATCAAAAGATACGACTTTTGCTACTGTATCACATGATGCTTCAATATCTTTATCTTGTGCATCAGGATCTGTGTCTGTATCACTATCTGAATCTGAATCACTGTCTGAATCTGAATCTGAGTCGCTGTCTGAATCTGAGTCGCTGTCTGAATCTGAATCACTGTCTGAGTCTGAGTCGCTGTCTGAATCTGAATCACTGTCTGAGTCTGAATCACTGTCTGAGTCTGTATCAGTGTCCGTATCTGTATCTGTGTCGGTGTCCGTATCCGTGTCAGATTGCTTATCGTTGTCTATTATATACGCTTCATCTTCATTTTCAACAATATGTGCATTTTGTACATTTGTTATAGATGCTGTTAAAGTTTCATA
>JAMOMX010000417.1 GCA_027066935.1 Sulfurimonas sp.
ATCTCCAAAATGGTTTTGAAGTCTAATCCCCATTTGTGGAGTTAAAGATATCTCTGGCATTAAAAAGATACTTTTTTTATTAGATGTTAAAATATCTTCAAAATATTTCATATATATCTCTGTTTTTCCACTACCTGTATCACCAAAAAGTAAAGAGATTTTGTGTTGCTTTAAAAAGGAAAGGGCATCTGTTTGTTTTTTTGAAAGGATTAAGTTAGATTCTGAATCAAGTTTGGAATTCTGAACTTGATTTGGAATCTCATCTATAAACGGCACCATTATCCCAAAAGCATCACCAAATGAACAAATATAATAAGCAGAAATAAATTTAGCTAACTCAATCTGTTTAGATGAAAAATAAAACTCACTAATATTTAAAATATCATTTGTGAGAAATTTTGGCTCTAGAGATGTGTTAATAACAACACCTTTAACCTCTCTATTTTTAACTTTTATCTCAACAATTGTTCCAAATTTTATTAATTTTTTAGATTTATAGGTAAACTCACCAAGAGGTGAGTTAATAATAGATATTTTATAATAGTACAAGCTAGATAAGTTAATCTACTAGTTTATTACATTCATTTACACCAGATACACAAGTAAATGTTCCATCAGCAGGATTATATGTAAAAGTTGTAGTGTCTTTACCTGAGTTAAAAGTATAGGTTGTATCACTAACTATACTCCAATCTCCAGCTCCTGTACCTTTTTTGATACCAGGGTTTAATAATCTTCTCTCAGGAGTTCCACCATCACCAGTAAAAAGCATAGTTGATGCTGTTGTAGGGGTAAGTTTTGTAATATAAATTTGTATCCCTCTTACTAAACTACTTTGCCTTTCAGTCATAATAGCAGAACGAATGGCCGCTATATCTGATTTTGCACTAGCAAGTTCAGCTGATGTTTTTGCATTTGTAAATTTTGGAACGGCAACAGCTGCCAATACTCCTAAAATTATTACTACAAAAATTAGTTCTATCATTGTGAATCCGTTTTTATAATTTTTCATGTTTTCTTCTTTGATTGGAGTATATCTTTAGATTATTATAACATGTTTTTTATCTAATTTTTAGATAAAACAGATAACAAGTTACTTAAATAAATTTAATAGTTATAAGGAGTAGAGTATGTACCCCCACTCGGGAGAGTGGGAACGAGTAAAAATACTATGGTTTTTTAATTTTTAATTCTCCATTAGCAACTGCAGTAGTCCAAGTAGCACTATTTGGTGCATCATCGTCTTTAGCATAAAAGAATTTAGGAGAAGAAGAATCATTACCATCTAAACAATATATTCTGTAAGCATCCGAAGCCCCTGAATTCATAGGTGAAGGTATTACCGTAGTAGATGTTGTACATGTGGAACTCAACAATGGCGATGAAATGCCTGTTGGAAATTCGGTATCAGCGACACCAATATTATAAATTGCATTACCTGCCATACTACCATTATCATCATTCATTAATGAATCACTCCACTTAGAAGCACCAACAGTACGATTTAATGTACCTACAAAACCTTTTGCTAAACCCTCTTCAGCAGATGCTTTAACCCCAATAAGTTTTGGAACAGCAACAGATGCTAAAATACCTAAGATAACGATAACGAAGATCAATTCGATCATAGTAAAACCAGCTCTTTTCATAAGAGATCCTTTAAAATATAAAATATTTGGTTACTCTAGTAACCCTAGGGATAATTATGCTCTTATATTTATTAATATATGCTTAATAATATATATTAAAATAACATTATATTATATATTAAAATATGTTTATTAAATAGTACGTAAACATGGAACTATTATTGCTATACTATTATTATATATTTAAAGGAAGATTATGAGTATTTCAGTCTCTCGAACATCAATACTAGCAAAAGAAGCTCTAAACTATCGTGCTGCTCGTGAGAAGATGATAGCATCAAACATTGCAAATGCTGATACACCTTTTTATAAACCAAGAGATATAGAGTTTAAAGATTATATGATTCAAAAAAAAGCTGAGATTATGGGTGAACAAAAAGACAAATTAGAACTTGCTACTACAAATGGTGCTCATATTCCTCTACAAAAAAACAGTTCTGAGTCTATGCCAATCACTTACTTTCGTAATGGGCATATGGCAAGAAATGATGGGAACAGTGTAGATTTAGATGTGGAGACAACTGAGATGAGTAAAAACTCAATCATGTTTAATGCTCTTATTCAAGCAATTAAAAAAGATGGACGTATATTTAAAAGTGTCATCGAAGCATCAGGTAAAGTTAGCTAATGAATATTAGCATTCTCGCCGAGGGCGTAGCTTTAGTAAAGAAAATAGATTGGACACATTGTACCCTTGTGGTATGTTCAAGCTATTTGAGAAAAGGGTAGAAGATGAGTAATTTTTTAAGTAGTTTTGATATAAGTGGTTATGGTTTAAGTGCTCAAAGGGTTCGAGTAAATACAATATCTTCAAACATTGCAAATGCTCAAACAACTAGGACTGATGAGGGTGGACCATACAGGCGTAAAGAGGTGGTTTTTAAAGCTATAAACTTTAACGATGAGTACAATAAAGCTATCAATAGCTCTACAAATAGTGCTTTATATCAAGATCCATTAAGTGAAGGTAGTTTTGGTAGAACTGTAAATCCTGCTATAATGAGTGTAGTAGTTGATAAAATTTCACGAGATGACCGTGAGCCAAAGATGAAATTTGAACCAAATCATCCAGATGCAGATGCTTCTGGGTATGTTGCATATCCAAATATTAATCCTGTTATCGAAATGGCCGATTTGGTAGAAGCTACTAGAAGTTATCAAGCAAATGTAGCTGCATTTCAAAGTGCAAAAGATATGGCTAACGCTGCTATATCGTTATTACAATAAAGGGGAGTAACTTATGTCAAATGATGTAAACAATATAAATGGTCTTTTTAGCTCTTCTACAGCAGAGCTCTTAAAACAAAATGCTTCAGCTGCTAAACCAGGTGGTGAAGCATTTGCTGAACATCTAAAAGGTGCTATTGAAGAGGTTAACAAACTACAAGTTGATAAAGAAAAAGCGGTAGCTGATATTGCAACTGGTGAAGTAAAAGATTTACACCAAGCAGCTCTCTCAATTGGAAAAGCAGAAACAAATATGAAACTAATGTTAGAGATTCGTAATAAAGCTTTAAGTGCTTATAAAGAACTTGGTCGTACACAACTATAATTACTATAACCATCTGCTCCCTATATTTTGAAAATATGAAATAACCGTCACAACGAATTAAAAAGAATTAAAAAAAATGACAAACCCTATCAAAAGCAAAAAAATATTTTCACTTTATACTCTTATCTCTATTGGGTTTATAATATTTTTAGGTGTAATGCTTATGCTTGTGGTTAAACCACGCCATCTCCCATCACTTTATTCAAAAGATACATCTAAAGCTATGAGAGGAAATATAATAAGTGCTGATGGTTTCACAATAGCTTCAACCTCAAAACTTTACAAAGCTGTAGTAAATACAAAATATATAGATCCCTTAAAAAAAGAACTTTTTGTTGAGCTATTTAGTATATATTCTGGTATGAAATCTAGTGAAGTGAAAAAGAAGCTCTCTAAACATAATGGAGTTGTTGTCTTAAGTTATAATATTGATGAAAAACATGCACAATATCTTAAAAAGCTCTCTTATGAACTTCGTCGTTATAAAGTTTTTTTATCTCTAAGCAATCCAGTTACCAAAATAAAATCTATCCATGGACTTAGTATACTTGAGAGTGGGGAAAGTAGAGAGTATCCTTATGAAAAACTACTGACACCAATTATTGGTTATACACATAAAATTGAAGAAGATGGTTATACTAAAGTTCGTGGCGTAAAAGGTTTAGAGAGACGTTTTGAAGATGAGTTAAGCTCAAAACAAGATGCACTTAGTCAAGGTAAAAGAGATGTAAATGGTTACATAATCTTAAATAAACAAAGTTTTACCAAGCAACAGATAGATGGATTAGACTTAAAACTAACTATTCCAGCTGCTCTTCAAATAAAAATGGAGCATATGTTGGATTCTATGAAGAAAGAACTAAAAGCTAAAGAGATCATAATAGCTATTATGGATTCTAAAAGTGGAAAAGTTTTATCACTAGCTAGCTCAAATAGGTATCTTCCAAAAAAAATCAAAAAAAAGGACTATCCATCTTTAAATTCTTCAGTTATAGAGTATAGTTTTGAACCTGGTAGTGTTATTAAAACTATAACTTATGCTTTACTTTTAGATAAAAAATTGATAAATCCGTATGATTTGATAAATGGGCATAACGGTCGTTTTAAGATTGGGCGTAAGGTGATCACTGATGAGCATGAATTTGATTGGCTCTCAGCTGAAAATGTGATAGTTCACTCTTCAAATATAGGTATAGCTCAACTAGCACAAAAATTAAGTGGAAGTGAATTTAATGAGGGTTTAAAAAGTTTTGGTTTATCATTAAAATCTACACCAGATCTCATATATGAAAAAAAAGGCTCAATTCCTAACTCTATAAAATTAGATAATGAAATTTATAAAGCTACATCCTCATATGGCTATGGGATGCATTCAAATCTTATGCAGCTAATACGAGCATACTCTGTTTTTAGTAACCATGGAAAGATGACAACACCACAAATAGTAGATGTTTTTATAGATGAATCAAAACATGAGATTAAGATTCAAAACAATGAATCAGTACAAGTTATAACTCCTGCAACTGCTCAAAGGGTAAAAAAAGTCCTTATAAAAACAGTAAATAAAGGTACTGGTGTAAAAGCGATAACAGAGGGTTTAATAGTTGGCGGAAAAACTGGAACTGCACATAAGGTTGAAAAAGGTCGTTATATAAATAAATATAACACTGCCTTTTTAGGTTTTGTAAATGATGCAACTCATAATTATACGATGGGAGTAGTAGTAAATGAGCCTAAAAAAAGTCAATTTGCTGCTCAAACAGCTGTTCCTGTCTTTAAAAAAGCTATTGATATTTTAGTTGATAATGGATATTTAAAGCCAAAGATTGTCAAGTAATCTAGTGTTTCCAACTTTTACTTCAACTAAAATAATTGTATCTTTTAATTTTACATTTTTTATTTGATTAAATTCTCTGTCTAAAATCTCAATATAAAATATCTCTAAATCATCTAAAGATTCTCTCATCTTTTTTATTATATTTATTGAATTTAACTCTCCATTTTTTACCAAATTTGAAGCAAGATTTAAAGAACTTGGAATAAGAAGCGCTTTAGTTCTCTGCTCCTTGTTAAGATACATATTTCTACTACTTAGTGCTAATCCATCTACATCACGAACTGTATTTACTGCTACAATTTCTACATTCATAAACAGTTGCTTTACCATTAAGTCTATAAGATTTAACTGTTGGGCATCTTTTTTTCCAAAATAAGCATGTGTAGGATTTACTATATTTAAAAGTTTGTTAACAACTGTTAAAACACCATTAAAATGTGAAGGTCTGGTAAAACCCTCCAAAACATAACCCCGAACATTTGGAGATAATATACTCACTTCATCTTTAGAGTAGATATGATCAGCATGTGGAAAAAATAAAATATCTACACCAACCAATTCACAAATTTTTTTATCAGCTTCATCTCGTCTAGGATATCTATCTAAATCTTCATCTGCACTAAATTGTGTAGGATTTACAAATATACTTACCACTATAAATTCATTCTCTTTTTTAGCTTCTTTTATAAGAGAGAGATGTCCCTCATGTAAAGCTCCCATCGTTGGAACAAAACCTATTGTTTTATCTATAGTTTTTAAATAGTTTTTTAATTCAATTGGATTTGAGATAATCTTCATTTTAAGCCTAAATTTTATATAATCGTATTATACAATATACTTACTTCGTCATTCTGAACTTGATTCAGAATCCAATTAAATAAACTAGATCCTAAAGCAAGTTTAGGATGACGATAATCTAGGAACAATATGGATAATTACGAATACACAGAACTCTTAAAAACTTTATCAATCAAAATGGAAAATATTACAGGTGTTATTGAGCCCAAAAAGTTACAAACTAGATTAGATGAGATAAAAGAACTTGAAAATGATCAAGATTTTTGGAATGATGCAAAAAAAGCAGCAATT
>JAMOMX010000418.1 GCA_027066935.1 Sulfurimonas sp.
ATCTAATCACTACTATAGTTTAGAACTTAAAAAAGAAAAAGAAAATTTAAAATTCTTTAGTAAAAATATATTGAGGTGGTTTGAATTTAAATTACATGGCTGGAGTTCAAATCATTCAACAAATTGATTATTTACTTTATTTTGGATAACTATGGTAGGTATTTTAAACTTAGATAGCTGTATAATAGAGTCAATAATTCAGCTTTACTATTCATCCAGCAGGTTTGATTTAATTGCAAACTCACTTTATGAACTTACAAAATTTGATAAAGACGGTATTCCATTTTCAACTATGTTGTTAAAAATAATATTAATATATTTAATTGTTCAATTCGTAGTAACCTTTAAACAAAATACAAGAAGAAAGTAAAATATTACAAAATGACATACTTTTCAATAAAACAAATTTTAAATGTTATGGTACTAAAAAGTATCAAGGATAGATAAAATGAATCAAAATACAACTATATCTAAAGAAAATATTCAAGATAAAATTTTTACTATAAGAGGACTGCAAGTTATGTTAGATGAAGATTTAGCAGGGCTTTATCAAGTTCAAACAAAAGTTTTCAATCAAGCAGTCAAAAGAAATGATAAAAGGTTTCCAGAGCATTTTAGATTTCAACTTACAGAAGATGAATATCAAAACTTGAGGTCACAATTTGTGACCTCAAGTTCTCAACATCATTTAAGGTCACAAAACGTTACCTTAAGATTAGATTCAGATAAATTAGTAAAAAATTATGGAGGAAGAAGATATCTACCTTATGTTTTTACAGAACAAGGTGTAGCTATGCTTTCAGCAGTATTAAAAAATAAAATAGCAATACAAGTAAGCATACAAATTATAGATACTTTTGTGCAGATGAGAAAATTTTTATCTAACAATGCTTTAGTTTTTCAAAGACTAGATAGCTTAGAGCAAAAACAATTTAAAAACGATGAAAATTTTAATGAGATATTTGAAGCCATAGAGAGTAAAGATATAAAACCAAAGCAAGGTATATTTTATGATGGGCAAGTTTATGATGCTTATATCTTTGTATCTGATTTAATTAAAAGAGCAAATAAAAGTATAATACTTATAGATAACTATATAGATGATAGTGTATTGACTTTGTTGTCAAAAAGAGATGCAGATATATCTTGTGTAATTTATACAAAAACCATAACGAAACAGCTAAAATTAGACCTTGAAAAACATAACTTGCAATATCCAAAAATAAAGATAAAAAAGTTTGAAAATTCACATGATAGATTTTTGATACTTGATAATAAAGAAGTTTATCACATAGGTGCTAGTTTAAAAGACTTAGGTAAAAAATGGTTTGCATTTTCAAAGTTTGATATTAAGGCACTTGATATTGTATCTAAGCTTGAAAAAGGAAAATAATAAATGCCAAATTTTGCAAAACTAAATGAACTTTTAAAAAATAATGAAACAGAAGTTTTGGAGTTTAAAGAAGCAAAAAATGATTTTGACTTTAGAAAACTTGGCAAATATTTTAGTGCATTATCAAACGAAGCGAACCTTTTAGTAAAAGATGAAGCTTGGCTTATTTTTGGAGTAAAAAATGATAAAACTATAGTTGGTACAAACTACAGACCAAATAGTGACACCCTACACAGCATAAAAAATGAAATCGCTAATAAAACTTCTAATCGTATCACTTTTAAAGAGATTTATGAAATTTATATGGAGAATAAAAGAGTTTTATTATTTCAAATACCATCTGTACCTAAAGGATTGCCTATATCTTTTGAGGGACATTATACCAAAACCTATTAAAAGGTATGAATTCAGATGAGATCCTAAGTGTTTAGGATAAAAATCTATTCTTGTTTATAGTGTTTAACTTAAGGTTATAAAACTCCAAAAAGTCGCTCTTTTTGTTTTTTTGTTAGCTTTGAAACTATCAAATCATAAGAGTGATCAATTAACTCAAAAAAGAGTTCGTTATCTACATCACCATCATCTGTTATGGTATTCCAATGCTTTTTATTCATGTGATACCCAGCACAAATGGAATCGTAAAGGTTTCTAAGTTCTAGTGCATATATGGGGTCGCATTTTAGATTCACTTTTATCGGTTGCTCCTCAGCTGTAAGTGCAAACATCTTTTGCATCACACGATATACACGAACATTTTCATCAAACGGATAATCAAATGTTGCACCTTTTTTTGAAAGTAGGTAAGAGTCAAGTTTTTCAAAAGTCATGAGGCAACTTGTGAAGCAAACCCTAAGATATAACCGTTACAATCTTTGATGTAAAACTCTTTCATACCATACCAAGTTGTATGAAGTTCTTTGAGTATCTCTACATCTTTTGGCAACTTTGAGAAAAAAGTATCAACATCATCTAACTTCATATAAAATGAAGCCGATGCCCCAATAGAATTGAAAAAATCTCCAATATCCTCTTTGATACTTTCAATCTCTTGAAACATAAACTCTATATCACCATGTTTCATCATATTAGAGAAGGAGATGGTGGTTGTTTTTGTGAATGAAGTGACTTCATTTGTATTTTTGCTACTCCTAAACTTTAAAAAAACATGGTTTTGAAAAAAGAAAACAAGCGATATAATCTACACTTTAACCAAACTACTCTCCCAGCCATCATACTCTCCATCGTACTCATCAGTTAGATAATATGCAAAACCAAATTATAGTTTACAATAGTGGTGAAATAGAGTTAAATATTTCAATTAAAAATGAGACTATTTGGCTTACTCAAAAACAGATAGCACTACTCTTTGAAAAAGATACAAGAACTGTAAATGAGCATATAAAAGCTATTTATAAGGAAAAAGAACTTTTACAAGATGCAACTATCCGAAAATTTCGGATAGTTCAAAAAGAGGGTAAAAGAAAAGTCTCAAGAGATGTATTACATTATAATTTAGATGTAATTATATCAGTTGGCTATAGAGTGAATTCTAAAAAAGCAACACAGTTTCGTAAGTGGGCAACACAAGTTTTAAAACAGTACATTTCAAACGGTTATGTCATAAATAGCGATAAAATAACTCATTCAAGATTTAAGATTTAAGATTTAAAGAGTTAGAAAATAGTGTTTCTATTTTACAAAATAAAATGAAACTTTTAGAGAACAAAACCATAAAACCATCACAAGGAATCTTTTATGATGGGCAGATTTTCGATGCTTATGAGTTTGTAAGCGATATAGTTAAAAGTGCTAAAAAAGAGATAATTATACTAGATAACTACATAGATGAAACAGTTCTAACACTCTTTAGTAAAAAATCAAAACATAGAAGTAACCATCTACACAAAGACCATAACAAAACAGTTAAAACTGGACTTAGAAAAATACAACTCTCAGTATAAAGATATAACCATAAAAATATTTAAAAATGCTCACGATAGATTTTTGGTAGTAGATAAAACAGATGTTTATCATATAGGGGCAAGTCTAAAAGATTTGGGTAAGAAGTGGTTTGCTTTTTCAAAAATGGATGTTAAATCTGTTGTGATTTTAGATAAGTTGGAGGAGAAATAAAATGCCACAAAACTTAAAAGAAGCTCACCATCAGTTAGATTTAGCCAAAAAGAGATATTACTGTAAAAAACCATTTGAAAATGATGAAGAGATGATAAAAAAAGAAAGTATGACAAAATGACATATTTTTCAATAAAATCGATTTTAAATGCTATGGTGCTAGAAAGAATAAAGGATAGATGATATGGATAAACAGTTAGTAGCAACAATGCAAAATCAATTTAATAATATATCAAATGTACTAGATGATACACAATAGAGTTTTGGTATGCTAGAGATTTACAAAATATGCTTGGATATCAAAGTTGGGATAAGTTTCAAAATGTTATATAAAAAGCACAAATTAGCTGTGAAAATTCTAATATAAATATAACAGACCATTTTCGCCATGTGGGAAAAATGGTAGAGATAGGTTCAGGGGCTACTAGAGGGATTAAAGATATTGTATTAACTCGTTATGCTTGTTACCTCATAGCACAAAATGGGGATAGCTCAAAAGAGCAAATTTCATTTGCACAAACTTATTTTGCAATTCAAACAAGGAAAGAAGAGTTAATTGAACAAAGATTAGAGTTAGAAACAAGATTAGAAGCAAATCGTAAATTAAATTTAGCCATAGAAAAATGTTATAGAAATAAAGCATTTGAAAATGATGAAGAAAGACTTGAATATCTTTTTGGGCTTTATGAAGAGATGGTTGAGGAAGAAAAGTAGATGGATAACTTAATATGTGAAGAAGAATTATGTGAAGAAGAATTATGTAAAGTTGAAAAATTTAAACATCATAATAAATGTGTATTTCATTGCGATAAAATAAAAAAAGATGAAAATAAAAGAGTTCAACAAATTTGGATAGAAGTTCAAAAGCAACTAAAATATCATCCAAATATGCCATCAAATTCAATATTACCAGGCTCTATAACTCCTATTAATTTAACTTCTACTTTATGCATAAGTAATGATTGTAGAATTTTAGATGATATTGCTTTTAGTATAATCTATAATAATAAAACAATAAATATAACTATAAAAAATACAGAAATTAATGGTAATTTATCAATAACATCTAATCAAAAAAATAGAGATAGTAAACTAATACCCAAGGTAAGTGTAAAGCTTAGTCATGTAACAAAAATTAATAACTTTTGGCTTAGTCAAGAACTTGATATAGAAGAAATTATTATTAAGAATACAGAAGTAAACAAAGTAAAATTTGAATTAAATACAAAAATTGACAATATATCAATTAACTCAAAATCAAAAATAGATGAGTTTAATTTAACTCAATGTAAAATTTTAAATAAATTTTACATTGCTGATAGTAAAATATATAATTTAGTTATAGAAAATGCAACATTTGAGTCAAGTGTAGATTTATGTAATAATTTACATATAGATAAAAGTAATTTTAGAAATGCAACATTTGAAGATATAGTGACTTTTAATAATGTTACTTTTAAGAATGATGTAAAGTTTGAAAATACAGTATTTGAAAAATTAGTAGTATTTAAGAAAACTAAATTTAAGCAAAATATAAATTTAGAAGATGTCATCTTTAAAGATGAAGTAAATTTTTTAGGTGCAGATATTAGAAATGTTGCAAATCGTGAAACAGCAAGAATAATTAAATATTCATTTGAAAAAATTGGTAATATTATAGAATCTAATCACTACTATAGTTTAGAACTTAAAAAAGAAAAAGAAAATTTAAAATTCTTTAGTAAAAATATATTGAGGTGGTTTGAATTTAAATTACATGGCTGGAGTTCAAATCATTCAACAAATTGATTATTTACTTTATTTTGGATAACTATGGTAGGTATTTTAAACTTAGATAGCTGTATAATAGAGTCAATAATTCAGCTTTACTATTCATCCAGCAGGTTTGATTTAATTGCAAACTCACTTTATGAACTTACAAAATTTGATAAAGACGGTATTCCATTTTCAACTATGTTGTTAAAAATAATATTAATATATTTAATTGTTCAATTCGTAGTAACCTTTAAACAAAATACAAGAAGAAAGTAAAATATTACAAAATGACATACTTTTCAATAAAACAAATTTTAAATGTTATGGTACTAAAAAGTATCAAGGATAGATAAAATGAATCAAAATACAACTATATCTAAAGAAAATATTCAAGATAAAATTTTTACTATAAGAGGACTGCAAGTTATGTTAGATGAAGATTTAGCAGGGCTTTATCAAGTTCAAACAAAAGTTTTCAATCAAGCAGTCAAAAGAAATGATAAAAGGTTTCCAGAGCATTTTAGATTTCAACTTACAGAAGATGAATATCAAAACTTGAGGTCACAATTTGTGACCTCAAGTTCTCAACATCATTTAAGGTCACAAAACGTTACCTTAAGATTAGATTCAGATAAATTAGTAAAAAATTATGGAGGAAGAAGATATCTACCTTATGTTTTTACAGAACAAGGTGTAGCTATGCTTTCAGCAGTATTAAAAAATAAAATAGCAATACAAGTAAGCATACAAATTATAGATACTTTTGTGCAGATGAGAAAATTTTTATCTAACAATGCTTTAGTTTTTCAAAGA
>JAMOMX010000419.1 GCA_027066935.1 Sulfurimonas sp.
ATGAGCCTACTGCTGGGTCATAGACTCTCTGACCGACTTGAGGGTTTACCACATCAGCAATAACTTTAATAAGCGGACGAGGTGTATAAAATTCTCCACTATTACCACCATCACTACCCATATCTTTTAAAAGTTTCTCATAGATAAGTGAGAGTTGAAACAAATCAGCCTGATTATGAAAGTCCATCCCATCTATAATATCTAACACCTCTCTTAAAGTATGCCCATTGGCAATACGATTATCTAAATACTCAAAAATAGCACCGATTTTATACTTTATAGATTTTGGGTCTTGAGTGATTGATTTAAAACCCTTGAGATAAGGAAATAACTCCTTATTTGTAAACTCTAAAAGATCCTCTCCACTCTTAGCATTTATGAGATCAAGCTTCCCGTCCTTCTTAGGACAAGCCCAAGAACTCCACTTAAACTCATCATCAAGTATGTAAGTATATGTCTGCCCATTCAAAAGCGCTTCATCAGCCCTAGAGTCTTCTAAATCACTAAGAAATTTTAAGAACAATATCCACGATATCTGTTCAGTATACATCATAGCACCAGAGATACCATCATCTCTACGGAGGATGTCTGTTATACGGTTTATTTTACTTTCCAATGTTTGCCTTTTTCTATGGGTAAATTTCACTGATTTTTGTACATAGCTTTCATTCTATGGGTAAATATAGCAATATTTTACTCATAGCTCTAAACCTATGGGTAATTATATGCTTTTTCTTAACATATCAAATAAACTTTGATTTATGAAAAACTTACTATTTTTAATCTGTACATTTTGTAAAATACCAATTGTTTCTAGTTCATTCAAATACTTTGATGCTGTTTTTCTTGTTATACCTAAATTATTTACCAAAAATTCTATTTTAGTATAAGGGTGCGTAAAAAGAATCTCTACCAAATCTTTAGAGTATATTTTTGGTAACTCTGTTTTTATTTTACTTTTTGTTTCATGCATAAGTAGGTCAATCCTACTAATAAGCTCTATTGTCTCAAGTGAAGTCTGCTCTATGCCATCAAGCATATAAAGTATCCACTCTTCCCAGTTATCTTTAGTTCGTACTTCTTGAAGTAGTCTATAGTAATCACTTTTATTTTCAATAATATATCGACTCAAATAAAGTACAGGAATATCAAGCAAATCTTTTAAGATAAGATACAAAATATTTATAATCCTACCAGTACGACCATTGCCATCATAAAAGGGGTGAATACTCTCAAATTGAAAATGAATGATAGCCATATTTATAAGAGAGTCTATCTCATTTTCATCATTTATGTAGCTTTCAAGGTTATCTAAAAGTGTTTGTATAGTTTCATAGTCTTGAGGAGGAGTAAAAACAACTTCACCAGTTTTTGCATTTTTAAGTACAGTACCACTCTGTTTTCTTACACCTGCATCGTTTTGCTCTAGCTCTTGCTGAATCTCTACTATGTACTTTTTAAGCAGTAGTTTATTACTCTTTACAAGCTCAAAACCTTTTAAAAGTGCTTGTCGATAATGTTGCACTTCTTTAGCTTCATTTGTAATGTCAGATATATCCAAACTTGCACGAAAAAGCTCATCGTGAGTGGTAATGATATTTTCTATCTCAGAAGAGTCTTTCGCCTCTTGCAAGACCAAAGAGTTTATTAAAATATTTTGATTTGGGATGATTTTGGCTACACCGTTTAGTTTTGCTAAAGCACGGTTAGCGGAGATAGCTTTTTTTAGAGTTTTTTTTGTTTCGATATTAATTAATAAAGGTAAATTCTCAATTTTCATATTATACAACTTTAGGTAAAAAACCATTCTCTTTAGTAAATTTTTTATAATTTACTTTATCTTTTATATTATCAGGTACTTGTGTATTTTCTATAAGAATAACTTGCTCTTCAATAATATTATCAGCTAAATACCTGTAAAACTCTTCAGCTAAATTTATTGATACTTTTCCATTATCATCTTTATCATCTGGCTTATATGGGTTTAATGGAGAATCAATAACAGTTAATCCAATTTGATAGTCTTTAGTCCTTAAAAACTCTAATATTGAGATTATAAAGACAGCATACAATATTGCTCTATATCCTTTTCCATAATCTTTACGGTTTTTTTGACCAATAACAATATCTAAATTTTTTTCCGAGAATCCAATATTAATGCCTTCAATCTTTTCAAAATCAATACTTGTAAGAATAGTTTTAATATTTGTAATAATTGGATCCAGTAAAGAGGTAGTTAGCTTTTCATAATTTGTTTCTTTTTTATTTTTTTTATTTATATTAATAATATCTTGAATTTTATCTCGTTCAGCTACATAACGATCAAGATTATCTTTCAGTAATTTAATTTTAAAAAGTCCTTCCCTTTTATCTGTATATTGCTTTATTTTAGAGAGTATACCTCTTATCTCAGTATTTACTTTCTCTTCCATTGTCAGAATAATTGTCTTTAACTCTGACTCTAAATCTTGAATTTTACTCTCTACACTACTTTTATCTTTAATAAAAATAGATTCACTTTTTTCTACTTCTTTTAAGAGTTTAGATGTTTTATCAATTTCACTTTCAGTTGCCAAAATTAATTTTTCAATATCAATATTTTCTAAAATGGTACTATCACATACAGGACAAGAAGTCTTTTTCTCAGGGAACATAGTCCCTAATTCTATATTTGCTTTTAATCTAGCAATATCACTAGCGTATTGCTTTTTCAAAATAGAACTACGTTTTAATATTTCATCAAAACTTATCCAAGACTTTTTATCTTCATCTATTTTCTTTGTAAGTTTATTTTTTTTACTATTTAGCTGATTTAATTCCTTTGATAAAGAACTTTCTACATCTTTAAAATTAGATATTGTTGTATTTAATTTTTTTATTTGCTCATCTACTTTTTTGTAGTTTATATCTTTTAATTGCTCTTTTAATTGACTAATTAATTCATTATAAACTTCAATCTTTCCTGTTTTATTTTGAATATCTTTTGGCTTTAAAGCAGTAATAATATTACTATCATCTTTTCCTGTCATTAAAAACTTAAATAAATTTTCTTCAAATGTTTGTTCTGTATATTGCTCTGATATTAGTAAAGATTCTTCAGTAATTATATGAACTTCATCAACTAAAAAAAATCTTTTTAATTGTTGAAAATATAAATTTTTTGTTTCTCCATTAGCATTTTTTCTTATTTTTTTATTTGATAAATTTAGTATATCTAATAAAAAATCTGAAATACTTCTATCATTTGTTCCATTTTTATCTGTAAGTTCAAAAGTTGTATTATCTTCTACATTCACTACTTTATAATTACCCCCTGATAGTGCACGTTTTAATTTAAATTTTTTACCTTCTAAAGTTCTTATTGATAGATATATCATATTGAAATTTTTAGCTTCTGGTATTTCCTTGGGTCTATTGCTTTTACCAAGCATATAATCAATACATTGAAATATAAAAGTCTTACCTGTATCAGAAGGACCATAAATAACATTCAAGCCTTTTTTAAACTCAATAGAAACTGTTTCTATACTATCCGCTAAAAGCTCTAATTTTTCTATAATAAAACCATATTTATTCATCTATTAATCCTATCGTACAATATGGGTTCTCTGTACCCCATTTATTTTTGTTTTCCATTACAAATTTATTTAAATCATCAAAGCTATATGTCTTAAACTTATTATGTACCCAAGCTGCATTTTCTTTAAGTTTTTCTGTATATTCTTCTCCAAGGTTTACTAAAAAAGGAGAAGTTATTTCACTAGCTTTATATTCGATTCCTCTCTCGGAATATTCAACATCAATCAGTCCTCTTGATAAAAGTAACTTTGTGCTATTTCTTATTAATTCTCTTTTTACTGACAGCTCACCATATCTATTTGGCACATCAGCATGTAGACTTTCATCTCCACCTATATCTTTTGTATGTAAGATAAAATAATCATAATAATTTATCATTTCAATATCATAACTTTTTGGATAAACTGTTTCTAAAACTACCAATATCCTGAGTCCCATTTCTAACTCATTGTTAAAAACTTTTATTGATTTACTCATCATCTTCTACCCAAGTTAATTTTTTATCATTAACCAAATGATGACATAAACCTTTTTTATCAATAGTCTGACAAGCATCTTTTAGGGGATTTGATTCAATTGGTATCTTAACTGCTTCACTTTCAATGGCAAGTACTTTTTTATACCCATTATCAAATTCTTCTCTTGATTTACTTGAAACACCATCGTAAATATTTTCTTTTAAATTTTCAAATATACCATCAGGTAAACTGTCCCTATTTAACATTCTTAATTCTTCTGCTTTGTAGAAGCTTTTTCGGGCATCTTCAAAATGTCCTTTATGTGATGCTAATGATATGTCATCTACATTTACTATTTCATCAGTTGAATTTGTGTTGTAAGACTTTACAAGTTGCTCTACATATCTTAAATCTTCTATTTCACTTGGAATACTGACTATAGGTCTTGATGGTAAAGAACCTCCAAATCTAACCAAATACTTTTCATGTTTTTTATATTCTTTAATAATAGCTTTTGGGGCAATACTGTCAAATATAGAGAAATTAAACGATTCAAAATACTCTAATAAACCATCTTGTAATAATACTTTCTCGGTTGTTGTAATTTTTTCTCTACAACGCTTATCCCATTTATCTTTTAGTTCATCTTTTAAACTAGATGCATTTTGTAATAATTTATTTAAACTTGTACCTATTCCTTGAGGAGCAATAAAATAATATTTTTTAGGAATTGGATACTCGGATTTAAATGTATAGTAAATAATTTTTCCAAATTCTACCCAAATATCTGAAGGTCTTAGGGCATGGTCATAGTGTTTGCATTGATAACAATCCCATTCATAATTTTGGGGATTACTTCTTGGATTAGTAATATATGCAACAATATCTCTTCCCATATCTCCTGCACCTGCAAGTCGTTCTGTTCTTAAATATGTACTATTCTTTAAATCAAGCCACTCTTCTGTAAATATCTCCCAATCATTAGCAGACATAAGTTTAAGTCTATTAATAGGATTAATATATGCACCTTGTGATATTTGTTGTGCTGTTATGTCACTCATCTATAAATCTCCCTCTGCAACTCAAAATACTCATCTCTCATCTCACGAATACCACCAAAGTTATCAGCAACTTCTCTAACACTTCCAAGTCCACTTAAATCAACTAGCTTTCCTAGCTTATCTTCATCTAGTTCTTTAACACCATCTTTTTTATATCTTTCTAGTATAAACTCTATAAAAGATTTTGCTTTTTCATTATGGAGTTTTTCTATAAACTCTGAATCTTCTACATGTAAAACTCTCTCAGCACGAGTTTTTATGTTAAAGTTAAAACACAGATGAGCCAATACATCATATATATCACTATCTTCAGCTTCAAAGATTACTTTTAAGTCACCCAATTGTGCTTCATCTATATTCATCTCTTTTAGCTTGTTTAGTAAATCTTTTCTATTGGTTGGGTTACTCCATATCTCTCTTAGTCCATCTTCCTTGTTGTAAAACTCACCGACGAGTACACCTATGAGAAGTTCTAAATAGTCTTCTGGTGGCTCCGTTGATGGTGTGCCATCATTTTCATCTTTTGCTTCTGGATTAGGATAGTTTTCAATGAAACTTCCTTTTCCCTCTACAAGAGAGTGTTCATATATCTTATGTCCATTGGTTGCATAGACAAAATCTATCTTCAATCGCTGGGCATAGTTTATGGACTGTTGTAAACCATCGAGTGGGTCTTTAGATTCGGCTTTGGCTTCGATGATAGCTAGATTAGTGTTTTTGTAAGTAAGCAGGTAGTCAACAAAGTATCTTTTACCTCTTTTACCACCTATGAGCTTTCGTCCATCGGTAAAATAGTATTCTCTTACTATGTTAGACTCTAACCAACCGCTCTCCTTTATAGAGGGATCAATTAGTTTTGAGCGAGTATCTGATTCTGAGTGAGTCATATCCTACCATATAATATTTTATGTCATTATAGCTCATCTTAATAACAAGGCTCTTTAATGCTCTTAAATTTAGTGTGATTTTACAA
>JAMOMX010000420.1 GCA_027066935.1 Sulfurimonas sp.
TATTGGAACCACCCTCGTTTGATTTATTATAATAATCTATCTTTCCATAACCACCAATACTAAGAGGAGATTTAGAAAAGTATACTTTTGATGCTGCTGCACCTAAACCGCTATGTTTTTTGTTTGCATCAGCAATAGTGTAGTTAAATCCAGTTTGTAGATTACTAGTTTCATCTATTAAAGCTTGTGTTTGAGATTTTAATTCTGCTACTTCAGCTTGTAGGTCTGACAAAGCATCAGCGCTAAGAGTTGATGTTAATAGTAAGGTTGTAACAATACTTAAAGTTGTTTTAGAAAATTTCATATCTTTCCCTATAATTTTAGTTTAATTGATTATGATAAATGTTATCAATATCAAGTTATTTTAGAATTTTACCATTTTTTATTTTCTATGTCAATAGTATTGATAATTAATATCAATAAATATATTTCTAATTTGATATAATCTAATAAAAAAAGAAAAGTATAAAATATGAGAGAGTTATTTACAGATACAGATGAAAAGATAAATATAGAGGTTGAATTAGATATAGATGAGGATGTAAAAACATTTCCTTGGCTTTTTTCGTTATTTATAAATTTTGATTTGCAAACAAAAACACAAGATGAAATTGAAGTTTTCTTAGAGATGAAAGAATCAATCATTTTGACATTAGAAAAAAACTCAATGGTAAAGTATGTTGGACAACGCCAAGTTGATGGATGGGAGGAACTATATTTTTACTCACTAAACTCTAAAAATCTTCAAAAAAATATTATTAAATATTTAAAAGAGAATTCTTTGCAGTTTGAGAGTGGAGTAGTTCGAGATACCAAGTGGGATTTTTATACTGCAAACTTAATGCCTAGTGAATTACAATACTGCTTTATAGAATCTCAAAAAATAGTTGAACTTTTAGAAGAAGAGGGAGACAAAATAGATCTGCCAAGAGAAGTTGAACATTATGCAATGTTTGAAACAGCTACACAAAAACAAAGATTTATAGAATCAACTATAGAAAATGGGTTTGAGTTTAAAGATGATATATCAACTGATGAATGTGAACATGGTGTAGCTCTAACAAAAGTTCATAATTTACAAAGTGAGATTTTAAATGGTGAGATTAAAGCATTGTACGACAAAGCTAAATTAGAGCATGGATATTATGAACTTTGGAGTACTACTTTAGTTGAAGTAGAGTAAAAGATGAAAAAAATGTTTACAATTGTTGGTGTTTTTAACTACCTAATGGTTGCTTTTTTAAATGCTTTTACAGACCTAGGTCATAAAATAATAATACAAAATACTATCTTTAAAGTATATGATGGCGAAGTTCAAATAATACTAACGGCAATTGTAAATGCTTTAATACTATTACCATTTATTTTAATGTTTTCTCCAGCTGGTTTTTTAGCAAATAGGTTTGCAAAACATACAATAATGAAATATTCATCATTATTTGCAATTTTTATAACATTACTTATCACTTACTCATATTATCAGGGTTGGTTTCTTTTTGCATTTGCTATGACTTTTTTATTAGCACTCCAAAGTGCAATTTATTCACCTGCAAAATATGGATATATAAAAGAGTTAGTTGGAAATAGATTCATAACTCAGGGAAATGGGGCTATACAAGCTGTTACAACTGTAGCAATACTTGGCGGAATCATTTTTTATTCAGCCTTTTTTGAAAGTATGATTGGAGATAGGTTTGTTACTAATGAAGATATTTTAAAACAGATTGCTCCACTTGGATGGTTTTTAGTTGCTGGCTCAGTTATAGAGTTCTATTTAGCTTCAAAATTGCCAAATAAAATGCTGAAAAAACATAAAAAGAAGTTTATATTTAAAAAATATTTTAATGCCACATACTTACATAAAAATATAATTACAACAATTAGAAAGCGTGAAACATTTGAAGCTATTTTAGCTATTAGTTTATTATGGTCAATTTCTCAAGTTATTTTAGCTATTTTTGGTGAATATGCTAAAAGCAACCTAGGAATAACAAACGCGTTACAAGTTCAAGGTGTTATGGCACTGGCTGGTTTTGGTATAGTTTTTGGCTCAATTATAGTTTCAATATACTCAAAGTACTATATAAATACAGGGTTAGTTGCAATTGGAGCTATTGGGGTAACAATAAATATATTCTTAATTTCATTTAGCACCTCTATCTATATCATTAGTATGTTATTTTTATTTTTTGGAGTGTTTGCTGCATTTATATTAGTTCCATTAAACGCATTAATCCAGTATATCTCACCAAATGTTCATCTAGGGACTATTTTAGCAGGAAATAATTTTATACAAAATATTTTTATGTTTGTTTTTTTAAGTTTAACAACAATATTTGCATATCTTGGAATGGATGCTAAAGTGCTTTTTTATCTTATGGGTTTTGTTGGAGTATTGTTAATTATTTTAACGCTTAAGCGCTATATTATAATGAGCCTATGGGCATCTATAGATATTTTTCTTTCTTTTAGATATAAGTTTGTATATGAAGGATTGCAAAATATTACTAAAGATGGTGGAATTTTGCTTTTGGGTAACCATGTATCTTGGCTAGATTGGTTTATGATTCAGGTTCCAATAGAGAGGAGAATTAATTATATGATGGATAAAGATATATATAACTATAAACTGTTTAATCCAATTTTAAAAAAAGGTGAAGCAATCCCAATATCTCCAAAATCCTTCAGAGCTGGTTTTAAAGATGCTTCAAATAGGCTTAAAAGTGGAAATATAGTTGCTATATATCCCGAGGGAGAGATAACCAAAAATGGCGAGTTATCTAAGTTTCAAAAAGGTTATGAACTATTAACAAAAAGCAATAATGTTAAAATAATTCCTTATTATATTGATGGAATGTTTGGTTCTATATTTTCAAAATATAAAAAAAATCAGAAGAAAACTATTTTTTCAAGGCGTGAAGTAACTATAAAATTTGCTAAACCAATATCAAATACAACTAAAGCAGACGAGTTGCAAATAATTATACAAAAGATGAAAGATAATATTTGATATAAGATATTATAAAATTTGCTTTTATAATTTATATTTAGTTACAATACTTAAATAAAATATAAAGGTTCTTCTATGAAATTAACACTTATCACAACATTGTTGCTAATGTTTCCATATCTATTATCTTCTAAAATAGTTGTTGGCGAGTATACAATAGCTCCAGAAGCTAACCTCACAAAAGCAAATCTATCAGATGCAAATTTAACATACTCTCAATTTCATGGTGCAAATGTAGAAAATGCAAATCTTTCAAATTCTGATTTGTATGGTTCGTACTTTCAAGGTGCTAATTTAAAAGATGCTAACTTTACAAAAGCAAATCTTCAATATGTAAACTTTAGTTTTGCTAACCTTAGTGGTGCAAATTTAAAAGATGCGGATATTAAAAATGCAATATTTTTTAATGCAAAACTTGATGGTGCTACATGGATTAATGGTTTGAAATGTAAAGAAAACAGTATAGGAAATTGTCGTTTTATTTTTGTTAAAAAAGAAAAGGTTATTAATACAGCTGTTGAACTTAAAGGTAAAGATTTATCAGATAAGATAATGGACAATACAAGCTTTATAAACGCTGATTTAAGAGGGATGAAATTTATAAATACATCTCTTAAAAATGTAGACTTTAGTGGTGCTAATTTAAAAGGGGCGACTTTTAAGAGTGCAAAACTTCAAAATGCTAATTTTTCAAGAGCGGATCTTAATGGAACTGATTTTAGATGGTCAAATCTTGAGGGGGCAAATCTTGATGGAGCTAATTTAAATAGAGCTAGATTTAGTCATGCTATATGGATAGATGGAAGTGTTTGTAAAAAAAGAAGCATAGGAAAGTGTAAAAAAGCAAAATAATGAATACAACTTTAATAATTGGTGCTGGTGGAGTAGGTCGTGTAGTTGCACATAAGTGTGCTTTAAATGCAGATGTATTTGGTAATATTGTACTAGCTAGTAGGACAATTTCAAAATGTGATGAGATAAGTTCAGAGTTACCACACGCTAATATTAAAACAGCTAGTGTAGATGCAGATAGTGTATCTGAACTGGTTGATTTAATAAATAAATATAATGCAGATATAGTTATAAATGTAGCACTCCCATATCAAGATTTAACTATTATGGATGCATGTATCGCTACTTCAACACCATATCTTGATACCGCAAACTATGAGCATCCTGATGTTGCTAAGTTTGAGTATAAACTTCAATGGGCTAGGGATGAAAAATTTAAAAACTCTGAAATTATGGGGCTTTTAGGAAGTGGTTTTGACCCAGGTGTTACAAATGTTTTTTGTGCTTATGCTCAAAAACATTATTTTGATACCATAGAGACTATAGATATACTAGATTGTAATGATGGTGATCATGGATATCCTTTTGCAACGAACTTTAACCCAGAAATAAATCTTCGTGAGGTTTCAGCTAAAGGTCGATATTGGCAAGATGGTAAGTGGATAGAAACTGAACCTATGGAGATTAAAATGGTTTGGGATTATCCTGAAGTTGGAGAAAAAGATTCATATTTACTTTATCATGAAGAGATGGAGAGTTTAGTTAAACATATTAAAGGTTTAAAAAGAATCAGGTTTTTTATGACCTTTGGCAAAAGCTATTTAACCCATATGAAATGTTTAGAAAATATTGGAATGTTAGGTATAAAAGAGGTTGAACATAAAGGACAAAAGATAGTACCGATGGAGTTTTTAAAAACACTGCTTCCAGACCCAGCTTCACTAGGAAAACGCACAAAAGGTAAAACAAATATAGGTATAGTTGCAGCTGGATATAAAGATGGAGTTAAAAAGAAAATCTATATCTATCAAGTAAGTGATCATGAAAAATGTTTTGCAGAAGTGAATTCTCAAGCAGTATCGTATACAACTGGTGTGCCTGCTATGATAGGTGCTAAATTAATGTTACAAAAAAAATGGAGTGGTAAAGGCGTTTTTAATATGGAAGAGTTTGATCCAGATGTTTTTATGGATGAACTAAACAAACAAGGGCTTCCTTGGAAGGTTAAAGAATTAGAGGTGTAAATATGGTTTTTCAAAAATAGATGAATACACCTTATTATTTATGTGAAGAAAAATTATTAGAAAATAATCTAAAAATTTTAGATTTTGTGCAAAAACAAAGTGGAGCTAAAATTATTTTAGCACTTAAAGGTTTTGCTATGTGGAGTACATTTCCTTTAATAGCAAGATATTTAAATGGATGTACGGCAAGTGGATTGCATGAAGCTACACTAGCTTATAAAGAATTTAAAAAATACAATCAAAATGCAGAGGTACATACTTATTCTCCTGCTTTTAGTGATGAAAATATAAAAGAGATTGCTAAAATATCAGACCATATTGTTTTTAATTCGCCAGCACAGCTATTTAAATATGTAGATATTATAAAAGATATAAATCCACATGTTAGTATATCTCTTCGTATAAATCCAGAAGTCTCTTTGTCTCCAAAAGATATATATAATCCATGCGGTATTTATAGTCGTTTAGGTACTACAATTGAAAATTTTGATGAAAAAGTTTTAGAGCATATTGATGGTTTGAATTTTCATGCACTTTGTGAGCAAAATGTAGATGCTTTAGAAGAGATTTTAATTAGTTTTGAGGCTAAATTTTCTTCTTATTTTAAAAATTTAAAATATATTAATTTTGGTGGTGGGCATCACATAACTAAAAAAGATTATGATGTAGAAAAATTGATAAAAATCATAAAAAAGTTTCGCAAAAAATATGATGTAGAAGTATATCTAGAGCCAGGAGAAGCTGTTGGCTGGGAGTGTGGATATTTAGTTAGTAGTGTTTTAGATATAGTTCATAATGGTATGAATATAGCGATACTTGACACTTCAGCAGAAGCTCATATGCCAGATACATTAGCTATGCCATACCGTGCAGAAGTTCGAGATTCAGGCAAAGCTGGTGAGAAAAAATATAAATATAAATTAGCTGGAAATACTTGTTTAGCTGGTGATATTATGGGTGATTATTCTTTTGATAAACCCCTCAAAATTGGTGATAAAATCATATTTGAAGATCAAATTCA
>JAMOMX010000421.1 GCA_027066935.1 Sulfurimonas sp.
CCAGTAATGTATTACTTTTTTTATTTGATCATTTGAGTATTTTTACAAAATACTCAAATAATGAAACAATATTTTGATGTCTATAAAGTTTAGTTTCCGTTTAAGCTATTCTTTATAGGATGGTTTAGATATTACAGAAGTAGATATTTTTGGTATTTTAAAAGCTGAATATAAAGAATCTACAGGAATGGCTAAGACAGCAATCAAAAAAAATGACTTAGATTTTTTGATACTTGCAACTGCAATAAATCATAATGCTGTATTAGTTAGTAATGATACAATTTTTAGCAAGATAGCCGAAACCTCATCAAATTTAAAATATGAAAATTGGACAAAATAAAATAATAAAAACAAGGTAGTACAAAGTCTCTACCTTGTTTTTTTGATTGTAATTTTTTTTAATAATCAGCACTATATTTTTTAAATTTTACAATTATTAATCTAACTGTACATAGTAAATATATATTTTTTATATTTACTACTCTATATTTGATTAAATTTTCTTAAGATTGTATAATACTTAAATGAATACCTTTGAACTGAAAAAAAAGATTGGACTTAATGTCTTCACTGTCGATATGGTTAAGCCTCTTTTAGCACTAGAGTATAAACAGCCTCTTATAAAAATCAATGCGATGATAAATAAAGGTGACTTACTTCAACTTAAACGCGGAGTCTATGCATTTAACTCAGATTATCGAGATTATCCTTTAAATCTTATTGCTGTTGCAAATATTTTACATAAACCATCTTATGTCTCCTTTGAGTATGCCCTCTCTAATTATGGTCTTATTCCTGAGAGAGTATATAGTGTTACATCTGCTACAAGCTACAAGTCTTGGGAGTACTCTACAGAGATAGGAAAATTTAGTTATACGAGAGTTTCTTCAAAAGTTTACTCATTGGGCTTGGAGTGGAAATATGACAAGAGAGATGGTGGATACCTAATAGCAACAGTAGAAAAAGCTCTCTGTGATACAATTTATAAAGATGCAAGAACTAAAAAACTTGAAAAACATGAAATTTTTGACTATCTAGAAAATGACTTACGCATCGAATGGAGTGACTTAAAAAAACTAGATACAACTCTTATGTGGAAAATATCTATGGCTTACTCATCCTCTCTTTTACAAAAAATAACAGCAGCAATCGCTAAAAGGAAAAAAGATGGCTAGTACAACACATCCTCATATTGTATCTATGTTAGAGCGATATGACTTAACAACTACAGACCCCTATGAAGCACTGAGAGAAATCCTCCAAGAGATAGTTCTATATGCATTAAGTAATACAGACTTTTTTAATCATGCACTTTTTTATGGTGGTACAGCCCTGAGAATACTCTATAACTTACCAAGATTTTCTGAAGACTTAGATTTTTCACTCCTACAAAAAGATGACACATTTAATCTAGTAAAATATGAAAAAGTAGTTGTCAATACACTTAAATCATACGGATTTGAAGCAGAAGTAGAGACTAAAGTTAAAGAGCAATCAGCAGTACAGTCTGCATTTATAAAGTGCAACACTATACAGCATCTCATAGCAATAAATGCACCACAAGATATCATAGATAGATATAATGCAGGAAAACTTCTTAAAATTAAGTTTGAAGTAGATACTGAACCACCTTTAAACTTTAAAGAGGAGCAAAAACTGCACCTCTATCCAGCACCTTTTATGGTAAAAACAATGGTACCATCTTCACTATTTGCAGGGAAACTTCATGCGGTGCTTTGCAGAGGATGGAAAAACCGTCCAAAAGGTCGTGATTGGTACGATATGGTCTGGTATGTACAAAAGCAATATAGTGTAGATGTAAAACATTTAGCAACTCGTCTGACTCAGAGTTGTAAAGCCCTAGAAGGTGCAGATGTTATTATCCCAAATAACATAGAGAATTACACTCCAAAAATACTCAAAGAGCTTTTATATAAACGAGTGGAAACTCTCGATGTAGAGTTAGCAAAAGATGATGTAAAACGATTTATATACGATGAAAATGAACTGAATATCTGGAGTAAAGATTTTTTCAGAGCTATTGTTGAAAAAATAGAGTTTAAACATGATGCAAAGAGTTTTTAATGGAAAGGAATTTAAAATTAAGTTTGAGTAATTGTAGTAAAAAATTGGTTTTTGAGTTTTCTTAAAGTGAGAGTTAAATCTCTTGAAATCCCATATTTTAGGGATGGTGCGGATGAGAGGACTTGAACCTCCACGCCTTGCGGCACCAGATCCTAAGTCTGGCGTGTATACCAATTTCACCACATCCGCATGTGATTGTTAATAAGAACAGAATTATAGTTTAAAATTCTTTATCTTACTTGAAAAAGCTCTTGCTTCAAGATTTCTTGCATTTACAATGCAAAGCTTCAGTGCCCAAGCGGCTAGCGTAACAAAACGGACTTGTTCGTTTTGTGTTCTTATAGTGGTACGCCCTACACGATTCGAACGTGTGACCGATGCCTTAGAAGGGCATTGCTCTATCCAGCTGAGCTAAGAGCGCATACATCTGTTATTTCAATTTCTTGCTTCTTCGAAGCAAAGCTTTAGTGCCCAGCGGCTAGCGTAACAAAACGGACTTGTTCGTTTTGTGTGTAAAAGGTGGTACGCCCGATAGGATTCGAACCTATAACCCTCGGAGCCGAAATCCGAAACTCTATCCAGTTGAGCCACGGACGCTACTAATTATTTTTTTATTACTAAAATTTTTATATTTATTGATGGGGTGAGATACGGGGCTCGAACCCGCGACCCCCGGTACCACAAACCAGTGCTCTAACCAACTGAGCTAATCTCACCATAAGTAATATTAAATATAAATTATATAGATAAGAGCATTGCTAAAGTAAGCATTTATGTTTATAAATATAAAAAGTGGTCGGGGTGAAAGGACTCGAACCTTCGACCCCCTGGTCCCAAACCAGGTACTCTAACCATACTGAGCTACACCCCGACATACTACAAAAACCAAACGCAATGCTGATTAATGAGGCGAAATTATAATCAATTAGTTGTAAAATGTCAATGCTTTTGGGTTAATTCTTTTATATATCTATAATTTCTAGTATAATTGCCCCATTGTTTAAAAGGGAAAAGTATCAATGAAAATAGCTAGGTTTAGTAGAATAGGATTTATTTTAGCAGCAGCTGGTAGTGCTGTTGGTCTTGGTAACATATGGAAATTTCCCTATATAGCAGGTGAATATGGTGGTGGTGCTTTTGTATTAGTATATCTAATAACAGTAGTTTTAATAGGCTTTTCTATCATGTTAGCAGAGATGCTCATAGGATATCTTGGGCGCAGGGACGGAGTTACATCTTTTGAACACTTAGCACCAAAAAACAAAAACCTCTGGAAATTTGGTGGTTTCCAAGGTTTAGCTGGTTTATTTATTATGATATTTTATTCAGTTGTTATTGGCTGGATTTTTCATTACATCGTAACTTCACTTACGCATCTTCCATCAACTGTAGCCGAGGCTGAAGCCACATTTAATACTATGCTTCACAGTGATATTTGGACTCAACTCTCTTATCATACTTTAGCCTTTATCTGGATCACTTATGTATTAACTAAGGGGATTAAAGGTGGAATAGAGAAGTTAAACATAGTTTTGATGCCAACTCTTATGATTATATTACTTGGTATGTTTGCATATGCTATCTCTCTTGATACTTTCTCTCAAGCTGTTTCATTTATGTTTACACCTGATTGGTCTAAAATAGATGCAGATGCTTTTGTAATGGCTGTTGGTCATGCATTTTTTACACTCTCTCTTGGTATGGGTGCTATTATGACATATTCAGCTTCAATGGAAAAAGGCTCTAACTTAGTTACAAATGCTTTTTGGGTTGTGTTTTTAGATACAACAATCGCAATAGTTGCAGGGTTGATGCTTTTTACATTTCTTTACCAATATGGTGCTGGTCCAGCAAAAGGTCCAGGACTTGTTTTTATCTCCCTTCCAGCAGCATTTTATGAGATGGGAATTATAGGAAATATTTTTGCTGTACTTTTTTTCTTAGCACTTGCTTTTGCAGGTCTTACATCCTCTGTCTCACTTGTTGAGCCAATGGTACAATACTTCATAGATAGATTTAACTTTACAAGATTAAAAGCATCTATTTCTATGGGTTTGTTTTTTTACCTAATTGGAATAATTGCCCTACTCTCAAACATAGATGGATACAAAGAGGCTCTTACTTGGGGTGATAAAAATTTCTTTGATTGGGTTGATTATATAACAGCTGCTATTATGCTCCCCCTTGGTGGTTTAGTGATGGCTATTTTTGTTGGGTTTGTAATTGAAAAATCAAGAGTTGAATCTGTAATGAAACCACATCTTGGATTTGCATTTGAGATGTGGTATTTTTCACTTCGCTACATTACACCAATAGCTATGTTTATAGTTATGCTTTCACTTATGGGAGTTTTATGATTTTGGATAAAATTTTAAAAAATATAGAATTATTGTTAAGTAACTAAACATAATAAGATGAGATATATATGCAAATACCAAAAAAAATTGAAATTTAACAAACTATAAAATAAATTTGGCTAAAATAAATCAAATGAAAAACAAATACATATTTTTATATATCAGCTTCTTATCACTTTTATTTATATCATTATATACTACTGAAATTTTAAAAAATAAAAGTATAGAATCTCAAAAAAATATACTTGTCAAACAAGCTCAAACACATTTTGCAGATCAAGTAAATACTCGAAGATGGAGCTCTAGTTTTGGTGGACTTTATGTAGAAGCAAATGATACATTAAAACCAAATCCATATTTACAAAACAATACTCTAAAAACAGCAGATGGTCAAACACTTATAAAAATCAACCCAGCTTGGATGACAAGACAACTATCAGAATTTTCAGATATACATAATTTTAAATTTCGTATTGTTGGAGTAGACCCAATTAACCCAAATAATAAAGCTACTAAGTTTGAAAAGAGAGCTTTAAACTATCTAGTAGAAAACAAAGTGTATGAATACTATGAACTAAAAGAGAATGCACCTTTTAGTTATATGGGAGCCTTAATAACTACACAATCTTGTATATCATGCCACATAGGACAAAACTACACGCTTGGAGCTGTTGAGGGTGGAATTAGTATCATCCTAGATACTACAGACTATGATAATTATGTACTATATGTTGAAGAAAAAATATTTTATTTAAGAATTGTACTAACTATTTTACTACTTAGCATCACCCTCCTTTTACATAAACAAATCAAAGATAATGAAGAGTTAGAATACAAAATCTCAGATAAAGGCAAAGAGATACTCTCTACTAAAATACTCTTACAAGAGGTGCTTGACACAGATCATAGTTTTTTAATGGTTGCTAATGGAAAGAAACTTATACTTGCAAATAAAACTATGTTAAAATTTTTCAATTGCAATTCATTAAGTGAGTTTATTAAAAAGCATCGTTATTTATCTAATTTTTTCATAGATGTTGAAAATAAAGATTTTTTATCAGCATATATAAATGGTGAACATTGGGTGCCATATCTTTATCGTGAACAAAACAACAAAGAGATTAAAATCCTTATGAAAAAAGACAACAAAAACAGATATTTTAAAGCACACTCTAGAAAAAAAATCATAGATAATAAAGAGCTATATATCATTATATTTGATGAGATAACAAAAGAGTTACAAACAATTGAAACCTTAACAGAAGAGGCATCTAGGGATGCATTAACAAATCTTTTTAACCGAGGTAAGTTTGATGATGTATTATCAAAAGAGATATCTTTAGCACAAACAACAAAAGCTCCTCTGTCCATTATATTTTTAGATATAGATCATTTTAAAATTATAAACGATACTTATGGACATGATGTTGGTGATTGTATACTTATAGAGATTGCAAAAATTCTAATCTCCACTATAAGACAGGGGGATTTTGCTGCTAGATGGGGTGGTGAAGAGTTTGTTATAACACTACAATCTACTACAATTAAACAAGCCTCTGTTTTAGCTGATAAAATAAGAAAAAATATCGAACAA
>JAMOMX010000422.1 GCA_027066935.1 Sulfurimonas sp.
TTGGGTTATGAAAGAAAGAGTTTACCAGTCAATAAAATCTTTCATGAAGATAGCTTTACTACTTTATGAGATATTGAGCTTTTAATTTTTTCTTTGATGGTGTTTGAAGTCTAATGACTTACCTTTTGTTTGAACTTTGAAGTGTTTTATAACGGTCGAACACAAAAATATGTTTTCTGCTCTCAAGTCTTAAAATCTTCATTATGATATTAAAGTTTTTGGCAAGATGAAATTTTCACGGCAGGGAAAACATATTTTTGTTGCTGTGTTTTGTTGTATCTAAGGTTTGTTTTTGTTAAAAATATCTAATATTTCTATGATTTTTTCATCAGAGTTGATTTCGTAAACTATTGTATATCCTTTAAAAATCATATCTCTAATATTTTCATTGTCAAAATATATTGACTGTCTATTTTTATATGGGAAATGTGTTATATCTTCAATTTTTTTATCAAGGTCATTTTTAAATTTTTGACTTGCAGTAACCTTATCTTTCGCAATATGGTCAAGTATTGAAAAAAGTTTAGCTAAATATTTTCTACTTCGTTTAATTTGCATATTGACTTTCTAATTTTTCAAAAAATTGCTCTATTTCTTTGTCATACTGTTTTTGTGTAAGCATTTCTGTTTTACCACTTTTTATATCATCTCTTATTTGTTGTAATTTTTTTTGTCTCTCATAAAAATATGGGTCATACTCTAAGTTTTCATCTTTTTGAATAACAACATTATCTTTTACTGTATCAATCATTTTCATAAACTCTGTCATAAAGTCATCTTTGACTTGTATTGTTAATGTTTGCATAGTTGTCTCCTAAGCTTTTATCTTTAGTGATTATAGCAAAAAATATGACACTTTTGTTTTTCCTCAGAGTTTTTGAGCAACTTTTTTAAAAAAGTTGCAGGAAGCGATAATAAAAGTTACGAATTATTGGCAATGTTTTGCCGTCAAAATTGACCTTATGCTTTTTTCTTTGATGGCTTTGAAGTCTATGAATACAACGGTCGAACACAAAAATCTGTTTTCTGTTCCAATCGTTTTAATATCTATGATGATAATATATCTCTTTACAAGAGTGCATTTTACGGCTGGGAAAACAGATTTTTGTTGCTGTGTTTTGTTACCTTTTAGGCTTTCAATACATAATAAAATTCATTACTATTGTGTTGCTCTCTTAATACAATTCCTTTGTTAAATAACTTGGTTAACTCTGGTCGAACTGCTTTAATAGGCTCATTAGCTCCAAATGAATAATAGTTGTTTTTGTTGATATGGTCTAAAATTTCATTTGCCGACTTTGGTGAATCTACATCTTTTAAACTTTGTTTGATTGCTTCTTGAATTGTCATGTTTGAACTTTTAGAATTTGAATATTCTCTTACAACTTTTGCAATTTGGATAGTGTATGAATCATACCATTTTGATTGTCCTAATTCTTGAGCGATAATATGTTCTGTATCTTTTTTCCACTCTTTAATATCTTCTTCACTTTTCCAATATGATATTGTAAGTTCTATATCGTTTTCAGAAACAGATATAAAATCAGTACAACCATATTTTTCTATTGCAAGTTCTCTCATTCGATTTGCCATAGTTATATATTCATTATCTAAAGTGTTAGATTTTGCTTTAAAAATTACTGCATACATTATAAAATCCTTTTTTTTAAGTTCAAGGTTTTTGGACACCTTTTTTTAAAAAGGTGTAGGTCTTGCATAGTTTATTTGGAACTATCATGATAACATTGGAACTTTGTAGTATAACGACTGAATACAAAAATCTGTAGCCATTAGCAATCGTTTTTATCTTTGTATGATAACAAGTTTTTTTGCTTAGCCAAAATTGACGGTTGGGGCTACAGATT
Source organism: Sulfurimonas sp. (assembly GCA_027066935.1). Taxonomy (GTDB): domain Bacteria; phylum Campylobacterota; class Campylobacteria; order Campylobacterales; family Sulfurimonadaceae; genus Sulfurimonas. The sequence goes on from JAMOMX010000422.1 coordinate 1,866, forward strand.
TTTGTGCTATGTTTTGTTACCTTTTAATGCTAACAACCTCTAAAATAGTGGAAGGATTAGTTATTAAGAAGGAACCCAAAACATGATGCAACTTCACAAGTATTGCAACTATTTCCAAGACAATTATCAAACTTTTTAAAACCTTTACTTTGACAACATTCTTTTTCTTCTTTAATCTTTTCAGAAGAAATTTTACAATCTTTAAATCTTTGTTTTATTATTGAAATAGATGGAAATAAACCTACATTTTTTATACTGTTTTTAGTAAATTCTGAACAAGAAATATCATTATGATAAACTTTGTATGCACAACAATATCCTTTATGTGGTGAAAGATGTTTTTGATAAATATTTATAAAAAATATGATGATGGTTTTTATCATGTTAATCTCTTAAATTCAAGACTTTTGTAAAAAACTGATTTCATTTGCTCTTTTTATATCATTTGATTTTAGATATCGAATTAGTTTTTTTAACTCTTCATTTTGAAAAAGTTTATAGTTTTTATCTTTTGCTCTAATATCAGAATCAGAAAAATAATGATTTAAATTCATTAAAATTTCCTCTAAATTTTTGATTTCCAAATTATTAATTTCATTTTGAATTTCTATGTTTGTATCATCATCTAATAATTTTTCTAGTAAATCAATTATTTTCATAATATTCCTATTTTCCTGAGTTTTTGGGCACCTTTTTTTAAAAAGGTTCAGGGTTATTAAAAATCAAACAAATTGATTTGAAAATTTTAGCTTAAAATATTCTCTATCTTTACATAATAACATTTGGAACTGTAAAGGTAACGGTTATCTTCACCGATAGGTTTACCTATTCGGTGCTAGTATTTGTTAGATGTCTAGAATATAGAGGCTATTAATTTATAACAATAACCGTTTAACTGTTCACCTAGACTAATACACATATATTTATTTATTAAGTCTTGTTCTCGAAAATTAGTAAAAGCTGGATCAGTTAGTGCTAAGTCATATTCGATATTTTTATATGAAAACATACCTCTTCTTTGAGGATTTTGATTATATTGACTTCTACTTTTCCAATAAATATGAATTTTTTCAACTTGTATTAAATAGAGTGATTGTAATATCTTTAGGCTTTCATTTTGAATAAGATGATAGCTAACTCTATCACTACTATTTATTCCATCCAACCATAAATTATCAGGGTTATCTATGTAATTTTTGATTTCATCAAGTTCGATTTTATATTTTTGTTCCCAAATTTTATTGGTGATAATATAATTATCAGGTTGATGAGCAAGTGATGCTTGTTTTAAAAATTCAATCTCCATTTTTTGTAGTGGTTTTGCTAAAAATTGACCATGTGGATTTTTATATTTAGTTTGTTCATCCTTTAATTCTGTTCCATTCTCATCAGCCACAGGTCTTATCCATTTTTTTGTTAAAATATCTTTACCAGCAACACAGTGCTGATGATGTTTAACAGAATTTGCAAAAATTACTATTGTTTTTTTCATTATAAATGTTTTATGTTGATTTTTTTTAAATTTTTTGTCAAATATTCAGCCATTAATCTTCTGTGACATTGTTCAGCAGTTGGTTCACTACATAATAGTACTATATCATCTAATTCATCAATAGAGATATCTTTTAAAACATCTCTATCAATTAATAATTTATTATAAATTTTTATGTATTCTTCCCAACTTATAGTCTTATTTTTATAGCCATTGAGTAAATCTTTTGATGGTGCTAATTCAGGTTTATATTCATATGTAATATTATGCAATTTTAAAAAATATGGCAAATGTTTTGCATTTGCAAAACCTGCAAGTTGAGATTTATTATTTAATCTAATATCAACTAATTTTTTTACATTGTTTTTTATTAGTAATGTAAAAAATTCTTCAGCAGTTTTTTGAGAAAATCCAATTGTAAATATATTCATTAGTAATCACCTTCTTTTGTTATCGAATTATAGGCAATATCTCTATTCCTTAATTCATATGCTAATTGTAGTTGTAAAGCTTCAGTTACATTTGGATTAAATAAATCTGCTTTCGGAAGTTTTTTATCATATTTTTTTAATAATTGTTTTTCTAGCATTGTTTGTGGAAGAATTTTATCTGGATAGATATGTTTTACATCTATCGAGTTTTTTGTTAAAAACTCAGAAATAAGTCCAAATCTATGACAATCAAAAGCTTCTTTTTCAGAACACATTAAAGATATGTTATATCCTTTAATAATCCCTTTTTCAAGTCTTACAATACCATCTTGAAATGATTTTATTTCTTGTACTTTTTTAAAATCTACTTTACCATCATCAAAAAGTAAATTTTTATCTTCATATCTTGCACCTAATGAATCCCCCATGTAGATATAACATATTTTATTTTCTTTTAAATGATTTTTTAAAGCTTCTCTATTATATTGTGATGCAAATTTACTATATGGGGTACTTCGTACATCTACAATAGTATTAATACTATTGTTTTTCAACAATGAAATAAAATCATCCATTTTATATATTGAATGACCTACAGTATAAAGCTGTTTCAAAAGATTACCTTTCTTTAAATTTTATGTATTTTATCTAAATAATCTATATTTTATAATTAGATACTTACTTTCTCCATCAAAGATTTTTGAACAACTTTTTCTAAAAAAGTTGTGAGTTTCCATAAAATATAGATATTTTTAATTTTTGGTTCAATAGTAAAAAAACTTACTTTTATATTTTTTAAAAATGCTTGAACTGTACATCTAACGACTGTCTTGAGAAATATATAGCTTGTTTACTATCGTTTTTATATCTGTCATAATATCATCTTTTTTTGCTCAAAATATTTAGCCGTCAGGGCTATATATTTCTCTCCTAGAACTTGTTATAAGTCTTATTTGTTGATAAAGTCTTGAACTTCTTCTATGCGATATGCTGGACTTTTTTTATGTAACATTGCATGACAATTTGGACAAACTGGTCTTAAATCTTCAATAGGATTTATCTCATATTGTTCTTTAATCTCTGACAATGGTTTAAGATGGTGTACATGAATAAAGTTTTTACCAATTTCTCCATAAGTTTTTTCAAAATCAAATTTACAAATTGAACATTTATATCCATATTTTTCTATACACTGTTGTCTCGCTTTTTGATTTCTTTCAAAAGCATTTACCATAACTTGTCGTTTTGCACCCTCTGTTAAATTTTGATTATCATCTATTATTTCATCAGGATATATAGTTGTATTCATATTGAGAACTTGATTTATCTCTTGTTTTTTTGATTCATTATCAATATAAGTTGTTCTTGTTCCAAAAATCTTATTATTTAATCTATTATCAGAGTTAATAACTTGTATATTTTCTAATGCATGTCCATATACATAAGTTTCATCTCTTTCTCTGTCAATTAATAGTTCTCCTGTATAAATTCCTATTGCTACGATATAACTATCATAAGCAAAATAAATTGCATCTCCTTTTTGTAATTTTTCTCCTCTTTTTACTGAATCAAAAAAATGACTTTTATCCCTTTCTGGAAGTGTATGAGAAAAAAATTCTTTTGTTTTCTCAATATTCTCAAAACCATCAATGCCTTGTTTTAATCTAAATAATAAATCCATATTCTTTCCTTTTTTAGAGATTTTTGTACAACTTTTTTTAAAAAAGTTGTAGGGTTTGCATAGAGAATATGAGCTTTAATTTTAGCTCAATTCCTAAATACTTCAATGTGCTTTTTTTACTTGGAATATCTGAACTTTGTACTTATAACGACCAAGTACAAAAATATATGGCTGTTAACTATCGTTATAATATCTGCATGATATCATGTTTTTTTCTCTTTGAAATTTGCCGTTAGAGCCATATATTTTTGTTTGCTACGCCTTGTTATGAAACAATGGTTACCACTCCAAATCAAACTTGGCATGAAGTCAGTTGAGCTTTGCTTCCAGAGATAGTTTTTACATCTAGTTGGCTTTCTTTTGTAACCCAAAGTTTTTTGTCTTTTTAATGTTCTGTAGTTTAAAAGTACAAAAGTTTTTCTTTAAAGTGGTTGTTTTGCCTTTTGAGTTTTTTAAAGAAAATTTGCTTTGAAATTACTTTTACCTCTTTTGTGCGGTGGTTAATAACTCAATAGTCTTTTATATTTTAATTGGGTTATA
>JAMOMX010000423.1 GCA_027066935.1 Sulfurimonas sp.
TTTTATCTCCCAAATCAAAATATCTTGTCATAATAACCTAATATAACCATTAAAAAAGAGATAATATGAACTTTACATTTTTAGAGGTCACAAATTGTGATATGTTGGAAAAGGTGTTTGAATTTCGGTATAAAATACTTTTAGAAATATATCCAGAGTATATAGAAAAATCATTTCTTAAAGACAACAAAGATAGTGATAAATATGACCTTTATTCAATTCACTTTGCAGCGTTAGATGAAGATGGTGAGGTTTGTGCAACAGTAAGATTAATATACAATTCACCAATTGGATACCCAACAGAGAATGGTATGATTTTTGATAAAGATATGTTTGATAGAGATAAACTTGGAGAGATGTCAAGAATCTTTATTGATACTAAATATAGAAATATGAAAAATACAAAAATAATAATAGAGCAATTAAAAAAAATGTCATATTTTAAAATGATAGATTTAGGTATAGCGTATTCGTATGGCTCGCTTGAAACAAACTTTCTAAGACTGCTTAGAATTTATAAAATGTGTTATACTACCGTAGGTAAAGGGCAAGAACATGGGTATTTTGGTCTGCGCTATCCTTGTATTTTATATACAAAGCAACTTGGAACTGATAATCCTGAACTTATTGAACTATGGAAAAAACATAATGAAGTATAAAATATCATCTAAATCAGCTAAACTTGGTTTTACTCTATTAACATTAATGGGCTTAAATAATTTAAATGCAAAAACGGATGACTTATTATTATCCCTATCTAGTGATATGGAACATTTTAAGGAAGTTGCAACTATTACAAAACAAAATGAACATTACCAACCATATATTGTCTCAGTATTTAATGGAAAAGAGTTAGAAAAACTAGGCATATCAAATCTCAAAGAGGCTTTAGGTTTAGTACCAGGTGTTGATATGGCAACAGATAACACAAATACTCAAACCCCTATATTTAGAGGCTCAAATCCTCTTGCATCTGGACAATCAAAACTTTTTATAGATGGTATACTTGTTAACAACCTCTTTTTTGATGCTTATACTGAATATCTTTCCTTTCCTATAGAGATGATTAAAAGAGTTGAAGTAGTTAGGGGTCCTGGTAGCAAGATAGATGGAGTTAATGCTTATGCAGGCTCCATTAATGTTATAACTTACGCAGAAGATTTTAAAGGGTTTGAATCTAATGATAAAATAATATTTAAATATGGCTCATACGATTATAAAATGGGTGGATTTATAAAAACTTATAAGACAGATAATTTTAAGATTTTTATAGATTTTTATTATCAAAAAGATGACAAAAAACTACCAGCTGGACCAGATGGATTCTCACAAGGAATATTTGGTACTAATAATATAGCACTCTCTAAATCTGAAGATGCTCCATTATGGCTTGAAGAGTACTCCATTGGACTCAACCTTACATATAAAAATTTTACTGTTAAAACAAGAATACTTGAACATACACAGGGTAGTGCTTATGGTATCAACCTTGCACTACCTCAAGATAATGATAAAGTTAAATTACCAAGTCAATACCTTGAATTGGGTTATAATAAAAAATTTAATAATTTAAATATTGATATAAAAGCAGGTGTAAAATATGATACTTTTGACTCAAAATCTAAATTAGCTCCTGATGATTTAAATCTTAGTGGTGTTATTTTTCAAGATGGGATATATGGGGAACATTTTGCTGAACAAAGAACCATATATCAATCTTCTTACCTTAAATATAGTGGAATTGATAAACATATTATAACTACTGGTTATCGTTTTATAAAAGAGCAAACTATAGATATGTCATCAAAACTCTCAAATAGACTAACAGGTGATGTCGCCCTAGTTGATTATACTGATACTTTACCATTTTTTGATGCAGATGCTGAGCGTTATACTTTTATCTTTTCACTACAAGATGAGTATCAACTTAACAGCTCTATTGGTTTTATCTATGGCTTTAATTATGAACAAACTTCATATAAAGATGCTGGGTTTGAGCCTAGAGTCTCAATGGTTTATCAAGTAGATGCTCAAAATATTTTTAAAGCGATATATAGTCGCTCCCATAGAAATGCTTCATGGCAAGAGATGTTTACAATGAACAATCTTGCTAGAGTTGGTAGCACATCTTTAAATCCAGAAAAGGTAGATGCCTTTGAAGTTGCGTATATTAGAAAGCTTTCAAGTGATACATATATGCAATCAAATATCTTTTATCTGCTAAACAAAGATCAGATATATAACTCTTCTGATAATCCTGAATATAGAAATGTTGTAGACACTGATATATGTGGTTTTGAACTAGAGTATAAAGGATATATTACCTCTGTAGATCAACTATACCTTAACTACTCATATATAACAGGTGTATCTAATATAACTGATGAGAACAAGAATGAGTCACTGCCTAATATTGCAAATCACCTAATTAAAGGGTATTATATTTATAACTTAAGCAGTGCTTTATCTATTAGTGGTGTTGCTAAATATGTTGGCTCTAAAGATAGGGTATCTGGAGATACGCGTGAAAAAGTAAAAGATTATTCAACTATAGACAGTTCACTTCAATATAAAAATAAAAAATATAACTATAACTTATCATTTAGTATTAAAAATATATTTGATACAAAAGTTACATTTCCCTCTCCACCAAATACCTATGAACAAGACTACGAACAAGAGCGTAGAAACTTTTTAGTAACACTAAAAAAGGAGTTTTAAATTAAAAAATTAATCCTTCTATTTTTAATTTTTGTTACCTTAGTATATGGTCATAGCTATGATCATCTCCTATTAAAAGCACAAGCTTCTATTTTTCCTAAAATAATATTGCTTGATAAGAAGCTTGATGAGAAACTAATTGATGGCAAAATAATCTATACTATTGCTTATGAAGAAGAAGATTATCCTACAGCTGTAGATATAACTAAATATATAGAAACAAACTATAAAGAGCATTTTGATGAGTATAGTTATGTAGTCAATTTAGTAGCGTTTTCTGACTTGTCATGCGACATAAACACAACTGTAATATATGCATTAAATTCAGATGGTGGAATTAATAAAGTTGCAAATATTGCAAAACGAAATGGAATCATATCATTTGCGTATGATATAAATAATTTAAAAAACGGACTTCTATTCTCTTTGGCACTAGAAAAGACAACTGTTCTTTATCTAAATAAAGAGAACCTATACACTGAAAATATAGATTTTGTTGATTCTTTATTGCAGATGGTAAACTTTATTGACTAAAATAATAGTAAATAACAGCAATTTCTAAATAAATGTGCTAGAATACATATAGCTATGTTTACTAGTGTAGCTAAGTAAGTGGGCATAAATAATTTCATAACTTACTTATATAAAGATCTAGGCTTTTTAAAATGAAAAAAACTTTTAAATCACTTTCCAATAAAATAGTAATCTCTATTGCTTTTATATCACTATTTGTTATATTGGTTATTTTCACAGTATTTGAAAATATAAATAAAAAAGCTTTTTATAATATTGAGATTGAAAAAGCCAACCTAATTGCAAAAACTATAGAACCACTTATAGCCCTTAACATCTACCTTGATATGAAAGATAAAATCAACCAAAGCATACTTCAACTTATAAAAAATCCAAATGTTTTAGCTGTAAAAATCATAAGAAATAACAAAATAATCAATGAAGTAAAATCTCTAGGGTTTCAAAATGGCATTGGTGCTGCTTTTGTAGTTCAAAAAGATATTTACAAACCAAATTCTAATAAGAAAATAGGCAAACTAGTACTTGCTTATTCCAATAGAGGTTATGTAGAGCTTATGCATAAATATACAAAAGTGATGCTTACTCTACTTTTAGTTCTTGGTATAATATTTATACTATTTAGTCTATATGTAAAAAGACTCCTTTTACCACTTCGAAAAATTGCTCAATCATTAAAAAACTACTCCCCCAACCAAGAGATAAAAATTCCATTAATATCACAAAATAATGAAATTGGATTAATTTTAAGTGCTTTAAATAGTATGCAACAAAAAATTTCTCAATATTCAAAAAAACAGCAAAACATCAATAGTTACCTTGAAGAGAAGGTTAATGAAAAAACTATAGAGCTTCGTAAACAACTCTATGTGGATGCTTTAACAGGTTTACCTAATAGACTTAGTCTTATTAATGATATTATTGGGGTTAATGATGGTGCGCTTCTAATTATCAATATAGATGACTTCAAAGAGATAAATGATTTTTTTGGGCATGTTGCAGGTGATAATGTCTTGAAAAAAATTTCAAATAGACTAAAAAATATGTTTAGTACTAAACCATATATTGAATTAAAACGCCTATCCGGTGATGAATTTGCTCTTTTTTTCATGAAAAAACCATCACTAGATAATTTTATAAAAACTGCTAAAAAACTAGTTTTTGATATAGAAAAGATGATTTTCTTTCATGAAAACAATGAACTTGGAATAAGAGTAACAATAGGTGGTACATATCAGATTGAAAAAGCTTTAGAAAAAGCTGATATCGCTTTAAAATCAGCAAGAAAACAACAAAAATCATTTTTTCTTTATGATGAAAAACTAAACATAGAGGAGCAATACAAAGAAAACATGGATTGGGTTAATAAGCTTAAAAAAGCGATTAAGCAAGATAAGATTGTCCCATATTTTCAACCTATTTTTAATAATAAATCAAATAAAGTTGCTAGTTATGAATGTTTAATACGCTTAATTGATGATGATGGAAATGTTATTGGTCCATATAAATTTTTAAATATTGCTAAAAAAAGCAGGTTGTATAGCAAATTAACAAAAATTATGATTAATAAAAGTTGTTCTCATTTTGAACATATTGACCATTGTTTTTCAATAAATTTATCAGTTGAAGATATTATTAATCCAAGAATTGTAAACTACATCAAACAAAAAATTAAAAAATATAATGTTGCTAATAAAATTATCTTTGAAATATTGGAATCTGAGGGTATAGATAACTATAACGATGTTTCATTCTTTATAAATGATATGAAAAAACTTGGCTGTAAAGTAGCAATAGATGATTTTGGCTCTGGATATTCTAATTTTGAGCATCTAGTTAAGCTTAATATTGACTATATAAAGATAGATGGTACCTTAATTAAAAATCTTGATGTAGACTTAAATGCTCAAATAGTTGTCCAAACAATTGTAGATTTTGCAAAAAAATTAGATATATTTACTGTAGCTGAATTTGTCCATAGTGCAGAGATTCTTAAAAAGGTTAAAGAGCTTAATATAGACCGTACTCAAGGGTTTTTTCTTGCTGAACCTCTTGAGCATACAACCCACCACTTAGAATAAGTAAGAGGGGTATGATAATTTAGGAGAAGGAAACTAAATTTTTTTTGTAGATAATTGTTATTTTATTACAAATAATGTATACTTATACTACTTTAAACTTATAAAAGGATTTTAAAGATGAAAAAATTTAGATTTTTTATACTAACAATTGTTTGTATTAGTGTCTTATTTAGTGGTTGTAGCAGTAGTAGTGATAGCAAAAGTAAAGAGAATGAATCACAAACAATAAGTGGTACAGCTGCAAAAGGAGCAGCAATTGTGGGTGATATAGTTATATATGATAGCATAGGTAGTTCAATTAATGTTTTAATCAATAATGATGGTAGTTTTAGTGCCGATGTGTCTGGTATGAGTGAACCTTTTCTTCTTCAAGCTTTACCAAGTGAGATTAGCTTATCAAAAGAGTATTCATATGCTGCTAAAGCAAACACTATAGCAAACATTACACCATTATCAACACTAGCCATATTTTTAGCTAACAACTCTCAAAATCTTGAAACACTAGCTAGTGATTGGCAAAATAAAGCTGCTATTTTTACTCTTGAGTCGTTACAAGAAGCTCAAAAACAAATAAATACAAACTTTAGTAATCAGTTTAGTGTTAATCATCTTAATGCAAATACAT
>JAMOMX010000424.1 GCA_027066935.1 Sulfurimonas sp.
AAATCCTTACTCAAAAATATCGTAATCGCAGAAAAAGATATAATTTACGATTCAATTTGATTTGTGGCTTCATCAATTTTGACCGTGGATTTGAGGTTGCTGGAAAATGAGTTTTGCAAGAAGTCTATTATTTTTCTTGGAAAATTCTTTTTATCAAGATGGATGTTTTTCTTCCATATAATATTACCGTCATTATTTAACTTTATGATATTAGTTGCTAGGTTAGGTTTTGTATCAATTGAAATTGTATAAAGATTATTATCATTGTCAATTGCTATTTGAAACAATCCTACCGTATTTATATCTTTTGTAAAAATTTCTTTACCATTTTGACTGTATTTAGATATTGATGGTTTTTTTGATCTAATATTATTAGTTATATATATATTTTTATCTTTGTCTACTGTAATATGTTGTTTGTAAAATATGTCATGATTATTGTACAAAATTTTACTAAACAGTATGGCTGCATTAAAATCCATTTTTATAAGTTGTGACTGATTTTTTTCTTTCTTAGAATAAGTAATTCCAAGTATATATAAATTATCATCGATAATTTTTATATCATGAAAAGAATCATATTTAGTAGTACCTATTATTTTCTCCCATATTATTTTTCCATTATTATTAAATTTTATTATTAAGGCTTTTTCTATATCGTTTCTATAACCTTTTTTTGAGGGTGAATAATCTCTACCAACTGCATATATATTCGAATGTTTATCAATTGCAATGCTAAAAAAACTTCCAAAGTGATTTTTTAATGTTTTACTCCAAATAACCTTTCCACTTTGATTTAGTTTAGAAATAAGAGGTTTTTCTGTATCATAGGTAGAAGATCTTCCTTCAGCCGTCCTGCCAACTATGTATATATGTTGTTTATGCTCAATTGCATTAAATAATAATCCATATGCATGTTGGTTGAATTCTTTTTCGAAAAAGACTTTATGCTCAGTAGGTTGTATTGAATTGTTTTCTGAAGCAAAGCTAATTGTTATTAACATATATAACAAGATTATTAAAACTTTCATTTGGGTTCCTTTTTAGGTAGCGTTTGTCGTGAGCAATATTTTTCCCGCTAGGGTAAATTATTGGTCTCCTCGTTTTTGTTATATCTTATTCTCTATTTCAAGCGTGTGATAACTACACATGATTTTCCAACCGCGGTCTTGATTACTACGATATCTTTCATATAGTCTAAATTGTATTTTGTCTTTATCTATTTTAATGTGACTGATATAGTACCCTCTACCCGCCACGATAATTACACTTTTTGGAAGTTTTATATGAACTTCTTTTATAAAGTCTCCATTTTTTGAGAACTTCCATAAAATAATTTTAGATGAGTCATCGATTGATGTTCTAAATATATGTTTATTTTCATCTGTTGAAAAAGTAGTTCCTATAAAATGTTGGCTAAATTCAATGGTCTCTGCTTTAACCGTATGTGATGTATTGTTGACATCAAACACGAAACTATCGCTATTAGTTTTTATACTATGATCACCATATTGATTTGTCCACTTTTCATATTCATTCTTTTCACGATTGTCAGATTTATCAGATGGACACACTGATTCTTCACTACTAAACAATAGTTTGCTGTTAATATCATATGTATCTTTTTCCCATGCCCAAGATTTATTATATTTTGAGTCCTTAGGATAAATAAGATTAAACTGTTTATCTGAGTATTTTAAACAGTCATGTAAATCACCCATATTTACAATCTTATTTGATAAAATCATCTTGTTGCCTTGAAGGTCTCCTATATAAGTAGAGAAGGTTTTATGTATGTAGTTCTTTGTCAAATAGAGTTTATTTGGTTGTAGGTTTTTTGTAAATATTTTTTCTGTTCCACATTTCAATATTATTTTTGCTTCTTGTTCCTTGTAGGTATTAAATACAAATACTAAACTCCAAACAACTAAAATTGTCAATAGAATTCCTGCTGTTATCTTTGTTCGTTTTTTAATTTTAGGACTTTCATATTTTATTTTGAAATAAAGATAGATACTCCATGCAGAAATGTACCAAATCAATGGAATGGCTGGTGCCCACCCACCTAAGACTATAGAACCATGCATTTGTAATGCATCTCCTTGTAGCATAACAACTACATAAACCAACTCTTTTAAAATAAATGGTATTAGTAGTACAGCTAAAACCCATTTTACTTTTGTTTTGCCAGATACTAATTTTGAAAAAAGAATAAATATAACTGGTAATAAAACCAAAATATATTTAAGAAAAATCCCTAGTAATAAACTTGTTCTCATTTAAATCCTTATGATATAACGGTCGAGTACAAAAATATGTTACCTGTTTTTGTACTCTTTTAAGTTCTACAATGGTATCTAAATCTTTGAAGTTTTAAAAGCTTTATTCGGCTAGGGTAACATATTTTTCTTGCTACGATTTGTTAGAAAACCAGACTGTTAATTGGTAGTTCTTTTTTTATAAATATAAGTTCCAAGCAGAATAACTGTAAATATAGTTATTCCCAAAGATTTTAAAGGCAATTGCAAAAGACTAAACTCATTTCCTTGTAAGGGAATGAGATAGTATGTATAATACAAATAGTATCCAATAAATAAAGGTATGGAAACTAGTAAGATTGCAAAGATTAGCCATAAAAATAACATAATGTTAGATTGTATATTTTTGCTATGGTTTCTAATAAGAAGTGCTGTTCCAGGTGTCAGCAGTAATACAAACATAAGAATGAAGTTAGCTTGATATAATAAGTAATTTCCATTCATCGGCATTACACTGATTTGAGTTGTTTTGTAATCAACATAAAATTCTTGAAATATAAACATTATAAAATCAACCAAATAGGTATAGAAAAGCACAGTAGTTATACTGGCAAAAATAATGTAAGCAATAAAAAGCATATTTTTTCTCATTTGTAATCTTCCTGTCTTCTAACGGCGAAGCTGAGCTCGTTTAGAGCTCAGCTTCGCCGTTGCATGTTTCCGCTCCGCGGGAACATGCAACGGTTGAAGATAGCCGATAAATTTCCGCTAGGTAATTTATTGGATACTCTGTTTTGTTATACTTTATTATTCAGCCCAAATACCATTTTTAAATAATTGAAACCATTTTTCAATATCTTCTTCACTTTTAAGATTTATCTTTTTAAAAATTTCTCTTGCAAATTCAATAGGTGAAAATCCATTTGCTGTTATTATATTTTTATCAGTTACTGCTAAATCTGATTGGTATTTATTTTCACCTTTATATTCAGGTGCTATATATTTTAAGTAATCTATTGAATTACTTGTATGTTTGATATTATCTAAATATCCTTTTTGTCCCATAAATGTCGTTGCTGAACATATTGATGCAATAATTTTATTTTTAAAATGTAATATTTCGATAAGTTCATCAATCCCTTTGATTGATTTTTCTTCCCAAGCACTTCCACCTGGAAGAATTAAAGCTGTAATATCATCTAAATCTAATTTTTGAATTGATAAGTCAGGTGTAATTTTAAGTCCACCTACAGAAATGATTTCCAAACCATCAATAGAACAATATTTCAAGTTTATTTTTTTACTCTTATTTAATTCAGGTGCTAAATATGAAATTTCCCAATCAGAAAATCCATCAAATAGAAAGATATAAATATCCTTTGTATCCATCAAGTATCCTTTTGTGTTTGTTGTTGATTTCTTGAGTATAGCGACTGTCGTGAGCGATAACTTTTTATTCAATGAACACTTTATACAGTTAACATAATATACGCCAATTAACTATCACAAAAAGTATTCTATCTAATTTTATACAGTTTACCTAAAAATAAGGGTTTTGTCTATTTTAGAGTTATTAATTTTAAAAACAAGTAGTCCAAACTTAAGAAAAAAGTGTGTTTTTAATACTTTTTTAGCCGTTATCTAAACATAATGATAGTTAATTGTTATATAAAGCATTAAAACAACACAATGTTACTTAAGCAAATAAAAGAAATTGGATTTTATTGTATAATTCTTTTATCAATAAACAAAGGCTAAATCTTGTCTGATTCAAAAGATATAAAATTTGAAGATGCTGTGAAAAGTATGATGATTCATGTTGGTGAAGATCCAAATCGTGAGGGACTTTTAAAAACTCCTGAGCGTGTAAGAAAAGCTCATGAATTTATTTTTGGTGGGTATAAAGAAAACCCAACAGAGATTTTAAAATCCGCACTTTTCACAAGCTCAAATGATGAGATGGTACTTTTAAAAGACATAGAGTTTTACTCAACTTGTGAGCACCATCTTTTACCAATAATTGGTCGTGTGCATGTAGCTTATATTCCTGATGGTATAGTAGTGGGACTTTCAAAGATTCCTCGTGTTGTAAATGTTTTTGCTCGGCGTATGCAAATTCAAGAGCAATTAACAGAGCAAATTGCGGATGCTATTATGGATACTATTGAGCCAAAAGGTGTAGCAGTAGTTATACAAGCTCGTCATATGTGTATGGAGATGCGCGGAGTTGAGAAAATAAACTCAACTACAACTTCTTCGGCACTTCGTGGATTATTTAAAAAAGATCAAAAAACAAGAGCTGAATTTTTTTCACTTATAAACTCCCCAACTGGAACGAGATACTAAAGCACATATGCCATTTGCCTCATTAAAAAGTAAAATCTCATCTGTTAAACATACTACACATTTTGGAGAAGTTGTAAAAATAAATGCAACAGTTATCACAGCTACTGGTTTAAATGTAAGCATTGGTGATATGGTAAAAATTATCTCAAATTCAACAAACCAAACAACAACGGGTATGGTAACAGAGATAGATGGCATCACTTTTTTTATCACACCATTTAGTTTTGTAGAGGGTTTTCGTGCAAAAGATAAAGTTTATTTAGATTCAAATGGTCTAAATATTCCAGTTGGAGATGAACTAATTGGTAGAGTAGTAGACCCATTTATGCGTCCAATAGATGGCAAAGGCACTATAAACCATACAAAATTGGCACCAATTATAAAAGCTCCCATTGCTGCAATGAAGCGTGGTATGATTGATGAGGTTTTTAATGTTGGAGTAAAAAGTATAGATGGACTTCTAACATGTGGAAAAGGGCAAAAATTAGGTATATTTGCAGGGAGTGGTGTTGGAAAATCAACTCTAATGGGTATGATTGTCCGTGGTGCAAATACTCCTATAAAAGTGGTAGCTTTAATAGGTGAGCGTGGTCGTGAGGTTCCAGAGTTTATAGAAAAAAATCTAGGCGGTGATTTGAAAAATACAGTTATCATAGTTGCAACATCTGATGACTCTCCGCTTATGAGAAAGTACGGGGCATTTGCCGCTATGAGCGTAGCTGAACATTTTAAAGACCAAGGGCAAGATGTTCTTTTTATAATGGACTCAGTTACTAGGTTTGCTATGGCTCAGCGTGAGATTGGTTTAGCTCTTGGCGAGCCACCAACATCAAAAGGTTATCCACCCTCATCTTTAACACTTCTACCGCAACTAATGGAGCGTGCAGGAAAAGAGGAGGGTAAAGGCTCAATAACTGCTTTTTTTACAGTTTTGATTGAGGGTGATGACATGAATGATCCAATTGCTGATCAGTCACGCTCTATTTTAGATGGGCATATAGTACTCTCTCGCGAACTTACCGATTTTGGTATATATCCACCTGTCCACATTCTAAATTCTGCTTCTAGGGTTATGAGTGATATTATTACAGATAAACATTTAGAGGCAGTTATGAAGTTTAGAAGGATGTATACACTTTTAAAAGAAAATGAGATGTTGATTCGAATTGGAGCTTATTTAAAAGGCACCGATGCAGAACTTGATGAAGCTATTGAGAAAAAAGATATTATGGAGTCATTTTTAAAACAAAAATCTAATGAACAAACAAATTTTGAAGAAACGATAAACTCTTTAATCTCCATCGTCAATTAAATCTGAGTTGACCCAACTACC
>JAMOMX010000425.1 GCA_027066935.1 Sulfurimonas sp.
CATTTAACAAGTGCTGGTGATTTTGATTTTACAACCACCTTTTTTCTCTCTTTACGAATCAACTGATTTATAGTTGGCACATTTTTTCCTTTTTCAATTTTTTTTAAGGTCGGCTATGATACTTAAACTTTGTTTATATTTAGCTTAATTTAAGTTATCATGTTATCTAACACTGATACCTTCATTAAAATATTTAATCAAAGGATATACAAAAAATTCAATTATCCTTCTTTTTCCTACTTTTAACTCAGCAGTCGCACTCATTCCAGGCATAAGATAACGATCTTCTCCTTCAACATGCAAAAAAAGCTGTTGAGGCTCAATAAAAACTTCATATACTAACCCAAGTTTTTTATCTTCTATAGCATTTGCAGCTATTTTTGTAACTATACCGTCTATTAACCCAAACCTTTGAAAATTAAAAGTATCTATTTTAATCGCAACATCCATACCAACTCTCACAAAACCAATATCTTTATTTGCGACAGTTGCTTTTAGTTGAATTGGAACATCTTTAGGAACAATGGTTATCAATTTTTCAGCTGGTGTTACAACCGCACCGACCGTATTGACAGCCAATTGTGCTACGATACCATCAACAGGAGATACAATAACTTGTTTTTTCATTCTAAACTCTATTGTATTTATATCTGAACGATATGCTACAATCTCTTTTTCTTTTTGTGCTAACTCTGCATAAAATCTATTTTGAAAGTTTTGATCAATTAATGTTTTTTGCATCTTAATTTCATGAAGCTGTTCTTGAAGTCTTAAAATATCATGAGAAAGTTTAGTCGATTCATTTTTATAACTCATATTTTGTTTTTGTAGTTGATGATATTGATCTTTTGCAATTATGTCTAAAACTTTTTTTAGTCTATTTTGTTCTTGTATCCCTAGTCGATAAAGTTTATCCATTCTATCTTTTCCAATTTGAGTAGCTCTAATCTGTTCCTCTAGCTGCCTAATCTGTAAATCTATCTGTTTTTTTTGCTCTACAATAGACTCTCGTTCTGTATCATATGTCCCTTGCATCATTGAAGCCATAGCTGCATTACTATCTTTAGGTATAACAAATGGCGTATTATTTATAAGGGATCTAATTTTAGAAGCTTCAAGTTCTAAAAGTGCTAAAGTACTCTTTTTTGCCTCTATATTGGTTTCTTCCACCGTTGGATCAATCTCTATCAAAGGATCATCTTTTTTGATAAGATCACCAGTTTTTATAAAAATCTTTTTTACCGCTCCAGTAGAAAGCGGTTGCAATACTTTTACATCACCTATAGGAATTATCTTCGCCCTAGAGCTTATAACAACATCTGTTTTACCCAAAAACAACCACAAGGCTGCCAATGCCATAAATATTAGTATTGTCCATAGTATCATCCTTCCCAATGGACTAACAGGTCTATCTTCTATCTCAACTAAGTGTGGCTTAAAACTATCTTTGTCATCTGTGCTATTCATCTATATCTCCTGCTGTGTATAAAGGTGATGATAATAACCTTTTTTCTTTAATAAATCTTCATGTTTTCCAGCTTCAACTATTTGACCTTTATCCATTGCTATAATTACATCACAATCTTTCACAGTTGAAAGCCTATGAGCTATGATGATAGTAGTACGACCTTTTTTGATATTTACTAGGTTAGCATTGATGATTTTTTCTGACTCATAATCAAGTGCTGAAGTTGCTTCATCAAAAATCAAGATACGAGGATTGGTAATTAGTGCTCTTGCAATTGCAACTCGTTGTCTCTGTCCACCTGAAAGTGTTGAACCCCTCTCACCAACTGCTGTATCATAACCTTCAGGAAGTTCTGATATAAAACTATCTGCTCCAGAAATTCTTGATACTCTTATTATCTCATCCATAGTAGCATCAGGCTTTGCCATCGATATATTCTCTTTTATCGTACCTCGAAAGAGATAATTCTCCTGTAATACAACACCTATCATAGATCTATACCATTTGGGATTAAAGTGTCTAATATCTACACCATCAACAAACACTACACCCTCATTTGGTATATAGAGTCTTTGAACCATCTTAGCAACAGTACTCTTTCCACTGCCACTTCTTCCAATGATACCAACACTCATACCAGCTTGAATAGCAAATGATAAATCTTTTAAAATCATTGATCCACCTATTTTATAAGAAAAATTGACTTTATCAAATCTTATATCACCTTTAATACCAGTAAGCGTAATCGCTTTTTCATTTTTTTGCTCTGTTGGTGTATTTAAAATATCACCAAGTCTATCTACAGATAAAAGAGTTTGCTGAAATTCATTCCATAAGTTAACAAGTCTAAGAACTGGTCCACTAAATTGGTTTGCAAACATTTGAAAAGCTATAAGTTGTCCAACTGTCAAATCACCTTTAATAACCATTAAAACCCCAAAGTATAGGATAGCAATAGTCATCAATTTTTGAAGCATGCCAGTTAAACCGCCCAAAATAAAACCAAAATTACTAAGTTTAAAACTCGCTTGAATATAATCAGCCAACTTATCTTCCCATCTCTTTTGCATAGCTCCTTCTAATGCTAAAGATTTGATAGTCTCTACACCAGTAACTGACTCTACTAAAAATGAGTTTTGTTCAGCACCCATGTCAAACTTCTCCTCAAGTCTTCTTCTAAAACTTGGTGTCGCAAAGAAATATATCAATCCCATAACAAAAACAAATCCCATAACCATCAGAGTAAGATCAACACTGTATAAAAACATAACAGCTAAAAAAACAAAACTAAAAAGAACATCCAATAAAACGGTTACTGATTTATTAGCAATAAAACTTCTTATTTGATCTAACTCTTTTACTCTTGCGATGATATTACCCACCTGTCTGACAACAAAGTAGTTAAATGGCAAAGCAAGAAGATGATCGTATAGTTTTGAGCCTAATTTTGCATCTATCTTGGATGTTGTATGTACAAAAACATAATTTCTCATAAGATTTAGTAAAAAATCAAAAAGTGTTACAACTAAAAATGCAATGGCTAATACATCCAATGTTGATATAGAGTGATGCACTAAAACTTTATCTAGTATAACCTGCGTAAACAACGGAGTAACTAAACCAAAGAGTTGTATTACAAACGATGCCAATAACACTTCAAAAATAATCTTTTTATAGTGCAATATCTCTTTTAAAAACCAACCAAAACCAAATTTAATCTGCTCTGAAAACATACGGTGTTTTAAAACTATACTTTTTCCATAGAAATCTTTATTAAATTCTTCAAAACTTAAAATATTAGGCTTTTTTAGATGAGGATCATAAACAAGAACCTCTTTTTTCTCTACACTACCATTTAAAATTGCTCTATATTCACCATTGTTCATTTCACAAATAATTGGCATTGGATAATTTTCAACTAAATCTTCAATCGAAAGTTTTTTAATAGATACTCGAAAACTCTGTTTTTTTGCGATACGAGCGACTTCCTCTATTGTTGGTTCAACATTATCCTCAAATGCATACTCTTTAGCAATTCCTCTACTATCAATATTGATTTGATTGAGACTTCCCGCGATCTCTAACGCTATTAATGATGTATGCATTGATATCCTTTAAATTATTAACTCACTTGAAATACTCTCATAGACACGCTCAGTGACACCTAATCTAAAATCAAGTTCACTTTGTAGCTTTTTGATTTCTATTTGATCAAGCTGTATAGAGTCTACCTGTCCCACATCTTGAAGCCTAGAGAGCATCTTTCCTTGTTCGTGAGTTTGAGAAAGTATTTCAGACTCTATATGCAACATCTTATTAATTGACTCTTTTAATAATTTACTTTTTAGCTCTTTAGCTTCAAAATCAACTTTTGCCAATCGATACTGTTCTGCTAACTTTTGTACTTCAAGCTTTAGCTTTCCAACTGTTTTATCTGTTTTATAACCATTAAAAATATCCCATCGAAGATTGATACCAATATCCCAACTATTTTTTTCTATATTTTCAAAGGCAGTAACAAAACCACTTCCATCTCCATAAAAACGATACCCACTACTAGCATATAGAGTTGGCATATAATCTTTTTTTATTAATTCTAACTCTTGTAATTTTTTTTCTAAATTTAATTTTAGATTATTTGCTACGGCACTCTCTTCAAATATTTTAATTTCACTATTTTTAGGCTCTAACATTGCAAACTTTACATTAGAAGAATCAATAGTAATATTTGTGAGTATTTGAATACTTTTCACTGCTTTTAAAAAATCCATTTTCTGTTTTGAAATCTCTTTTTCCAAAGAAACAAGCGACAACTGATCTTTTGATAATTCAATTTTTGTCATTTGACCTACTTCAAAAAGACGCCATTTTTTTTGTATAATTCTATCTTGCACAAATCGTATTTTACCTTTGTATTTTATAATATCTTGTGCCCTAAGTGCATTAGCATAATAACCAAGTAACTCTTTTGATATCTGTTCTTCCTGAAGAGTTAATTCACTTTTAATAATTTCTATATCTTTTTCACTTATTTTTACCTTTAAGTCAGTTGCACCAAATCGATAAAGTTCATAATTCAGACTCAAACTAAATGAGTCACGAAACTGTTTTATGCCAGGATAAAAAGAGCCCCCTATAGTAGCTGAAGAGTTTCTGTTATATCCATTATAATACTCACCTGAATATATAAGGGAAATATTTGGATAGTACTCACTTTTGACTAACTCCATATTTTCTTTAGTAATTTTAATATCATGCTTTTTTAAAATTTGAGCTGTCGCTTTAACCAATGCTAAATCTAATAATTCCCAAAATTCAATAATACTCTCACTTTTAGCCTTATCTATATCAATATCAACATCAACAGATAATTCATCACCATAATGATTTGTAATTACTATAGGAGTATTACCTTGAATCTTGTTCTCTTCACTAGTTATAATATCTAAAGATGATTTCGTATCTAGCACTTCTTTTGGGTTAGTCTCTACTAATAAATCATCTAATTTAGAATCTGATAATTTATTAATTTTTTCTTCTACTATAGTTGCTAGGGGCAATGATTCTAAGGCAACAGATGTTTTATCAACTTTTTCTTCTATTATAGTCGCAAATGGAAGTGACTCTATTTCATCAGATATTTTATCAATATCTTCTTCCACTATAGTTGCAAGAGGAAGTGACTCCGTATATAAAGTATCTTTATTATATTCATCAACCACCTCTTCTACAGAAACAATAGTTGCATTTGGTAAAGATATTACTGATGATTCATCTACCTCTTGATCATTTACTATAACTAACTTTTTAGGTGCTACAACTTCAACAACATCCATGCTATGAATATCAATTGTAAACTTCTCATTATCTTCACTCAACAATTGTTCATCATGCCACTGCACTAACTCTTCTGTATTGTTAAATAATATTACCTTATCACTTGAATAAAGTAATGAAATCAATAAGATATGAGATATTATTAAATATTTCAAAGATCACTCCAGCCTTTTGTAAAAATATAGTTATTAGAATACCTTTTTAAAACTTATAAGTTAATTTTTTTATTTAAATTATTAACTTATTTTGTTATTTATTGAAATATTTAAAGTTTTTTTGAACTACAATGATTTTTCTATTATAATTGTCTCTCCCAAACAAACCCACACACATTTCTATATTCTTTACAAAACTCTATCCCAACAAGATAAATTTCACTAAAGTTTTGATACTTTTGGCTATATCTCTTCTCTTTTATCTGTATTAATACTTTACCTTCTGGTTTATCTACTACTTTAAATTCAAATATATAGTCAGTCCTGAAAAACCCACTAAATCCCTAGATGAAGGGTTTTAGTAGTATATTTTAGCTATAATATCAACCAATAAAGTCTCTAAAAGAGTCAAATTCTTGGTCGGTGTAACCCCGCAG
>JAMOMX010000426.1 GCA_027066935.1 Sulfurimonas sp.
AATATGATAAGCAATATGTTAGGAAAAAAATGCATAATGTATTTATATTAAGTATAATAATAAAGTTGAAAGTATAGATTGTTATATATAGAGCTACTAATGCAACAAAAAAAATTAATATAACAAAAAATGAAAGAAATTTTATGATTAATCAAAAAGAAAAAATATTTAAACTAATAGATGATAAAAAAGAAGCAATGATTTCTTATAGCATAAAAAACTCTAAAGACCATATAGAATTAGTAAGTACAGACATAGCTATGCTTCAAAATTATATAGATGGTAAAATATTCTTAAGTTTAAATGAAATTGACACGGCTGTTTCATGCTAAGCTTATTAGTTCAGTCATTCTCAGCTTGACTGGGAATCTAATATAAAATGCAGTAAAAACTAGACCTTGAATCGAGTTCAAGGTGACGAAGCAGAAAAACTTGTTAGTATGAAACAGCCGTGATGAAATTGATGATTTACTTGACAACTAAGTGCAATATCGCATTTGCTTAAATATGTTTTTGCCTGAAAAAATTTTAATCGCGAGAGCAGTTAAGATTGATGACTCTAAAAAATATCCAATATATAATGATATTTGTAGAATTTCTTATATACCCTTGCATTTATCGAAATTAGCTTCACTTGGCAGATTTAATAAAAATAATCAATCGATGTATTATGGATGTATTTTTGAAAATGATGATTCACTAAATGTTCCTTTTCATGAAATAAATGTTGAAATTGAAGATTATGTTAATTTGTTAATTTCTGAACTTAAAGAAGATGTTAAAGTTATATTTATAGGAATGTTTTCTTACTTTAAAGAGGATAAATTACCATTTTTTTTACATCCTTTTTTGAAAGAAGTTTACAACTATTATACAAAAACGCATGATAAAAAAATATTAAATGCGATAGAAACTGTTGATGATTTTTTTAAAAAAGTTACAACTTTAGATGGAAATGATAGAGTTTATAATGTTACATCTATTCTTGGAAATATTTATCTTAATGGAGATGGAGATGCAGATGGGTTTATTTATCCATCTGTTAAAGTTAATGAAACACCAAACATTGTTTTAAAACCAAATACAATAGATAAAAAGGTTAATCATATAGAAGTTAAAATATCGTTAGCTAAAAATAATGAAGAAACTAAAATGATGGACAATCAGGAGTTGAACAATGGTAAAGTAGTTAATTGTAAAATATCATGGAATTACTAAACAGTAAACTACAAAAAATGAATGTTAGATATAAAGTTGTAAATGATAATAAGGTTTATGCTAAGTTTGTATTAAGCAAAAAAATTGACAAAAAAAAAGGTTAAGACCGAAGCCTTAACCTTCCAACCCAACTCAAAGCTAGTTAATTACTCCAACTTCTTAAGGTTACATTTTGTACATCAAAAAGATTATATCATATTTTAATCTCTTCGCCAAATAAGTTTTTTACCAAAACCTAAAGTATTATCAGTCATTTTAAAATAATTAACTTTTATTTTCCATAATTTTGGTTTCATAACCCTAGCATGTGGAAATGCTTTAAAATATAGTTTTAAATACTTTTCATCATCTACAAATTCAAATATACCTCTAAACTGTAACCCTTGTATTTTAACAATTGTCTTAGTTTCTAAAACAACAGCTCCTGCAACTTTATTGTTAATTAATATATTTTGTATATGGGTAGTATCATTGCTACTTGCAACTATAAATGTTTGTGTGTGCCTATCATAAGCATAAAAAAGATTACATACACTTAACTCTTTTTCGTTGGAAGTAGCTAAGCTAAGTACATGGTGTTTATCTAAAAAAGATTCACATTTCTTTAGGTTTTCTTGCATTATATAACTTTAAAAAGATAGCTCTCTAAACCCTCAGCATCAATAATATCTCTTTTTTCTAACATCATTTTTGCTGTATCGTCATTGTTTAAAGTGTTATATATCTCAAAAGCATTAAACATATTGTAATAACTTTTTAGAAAATCTACTAAAGTAATAAAATTATCATCCTTTTTTACACTATGTGCCCGAAACTCTTTAAATTCTTTCCAATCTATATTTATCATATTTTTATTTCCTATTTTTTAATGCAGATTCAAGACGCAAAATTATTTGTGACATTTTAACAGACGACACTGCAAAATTCAAGCGCATAAAGCCACTCCCTTCTCTACCAAAGCTTAAACCAGCATTTAGTCCTAACTTTGCCTCTTTTACAAAAAAATCTCGAAGTTTTTTATTGCTAAGGTTCATCCCTCTACAATCAAGCCATGCTAAATACGTAGCTTCAATAGGAGTGATTTTTATATCATTTTGAAATTTTAAACATACATCTTTTAATAATAAATAATTTTTATACAGATGAGTTTTTAATTCATCTAACCATAAGTTTCCATTTGTATATGCCGCTTCAAATGCAACATGACTTAGAGTTGCGCCCTCTGCGAAATGAACCTGCTTATAAACTTTAGAAAACTTCTTCTTTAAATCTTCATTTTCAATTATAACACTACTCATTGCAAAACCAGCCATATTAAATGTTTTACCAACACCAATTGCCGTTATTGTAATGTTTTTTGCTTCTTCACTTAATGTAGCAAAAGGTATATGTTTGTTAGGGGAGTAAACTAAATCAGAATGTATCTCATCTGAAAATACTACTATTTTGTTTTGTAAACACACTTCTAAAATTTCTTCTAATTCCTCCCTCTTCCATACTCGTCCAACAGGATTATGAGGTGAGCATAATAATAATAGTTTTGTATCTTTATCTATCTTTGATTTTAAATCATCTATATCAAATCTATATGAACCATCATCTTCAAGTTTAAGTGAATTTTTAATTAATTTTCTCTCATTATTGATAACACTATAAAAAAAAGGTGGATATACTGGTGTTTGTACTATAACTTTTTGCCCAACTTCACTAAAAGCATTTATAGCTACACCCATAGATGCTACAACAGAGTGTGAATAAAATAGATCTTCAATTTTATACTTAAATCCATGATGATTTTTCATCCAATTTAGTTGAGCTTGCCAAACAGAATTTGGAACCTCTTCATATCCAATTATTGGATGTTTTAATCTTTGTTTAACTGCATCTAACACGAAATCAGGAGTATCTATATCCATATCAGCTACCCACACAGGCATAACATCTTGTGTGTTAAATAATCTCTCTCTTAGAGTATATTTTTCTGCATTTGTATCCTCTCTACAAACAGATTCACTAAAATTGTAATTTATTTTTTCTTCCATACACTTACCTCTGAAATTGTGTGTTGATACTTTCTTGCACTCTCTTTTATAACAAAAGGCAAATCTTGAATGTTTAATAATTCAAATTTTTTATTAAGTATCTCTTTTAAAGTATCTATAGTTTTTATATCTTTATTGTTTTTATCTTTGTAGCCACCTAGCCATAACTCTTTTTTTGTTGAATTTTCTTGCCAAGTGTATGGGGATGTTAAAATCAAAACACCATCTTCATTTAGTCTTTCTTCTATAGTGTCTAAAAACAGTCTTGGATTATAAAGTCTATCAATAAGATTTGTAGCCATAATTAAATCATATGATTTAAAATTTGGTTTTAAGTTACATGCATCGCCCTGCCAAAAAGAGATTTTATTTTTTAAGTTTTCATAACCTAATTCCTCTATAGTAACTTTTTTATTTATGACAAGCTCACCCTCCTCTTTTGAATGAAAAGCCACAAAACCATCATCTCTTAATTTAGAGCCAACTTGGATAAATCTTACAGAAAAATCTATCCCCTCAACTTGATCAAAACTTCTTGCTAATTCAAATGAAGCTCGACCAGTTGCACATCCAAGATCTAGGGCTTTTGTTTTATTTATGGTAAATTTTGCAGCTATTTTTGCACACTCTATTGCAAAATTTTTAACACCAAAATATTCATCACCATACTGAAATTCACAATACTGTGAAACTAATTCATCACTTTCATATATATCTTTTTCTTTTATATTATTTGTATTTGAGAGCACATACCTAAAACCTGCGAACTGAGGAAAATGCTTTCTAAAAGCATAGCGTGAATGTTTCATAATAAGGTTACCGCTACTTGCCCATGATGAACCAAGTATAAGTGAATGTTTATCATCAAATGTTGGAGTTGAAAAATCATCATAAGCTGGGTGTACCTCAAATCCATCAAAACCAAAGATATAAGTTCTGCTCCACTGCCAAACATTTCCTACAACATCATATATTCCATTAAAACTAAACTCATTTACAGGGCAGGCACTACTAAAGTGATAAAAATTAAGATTTGCCCTACTCTCATGAAATTCTGGCAAATCTTGTAGATCTGCATGGTTATATATAGCTCTATACTCTATCTCACTTGGAAGTGAATATATAACACCATCTTTTTTACTCTTATATCTACAAAATGCTTCAGCCTCAAGTGCATTTACATCAACTGGCCAATTTAGTGGCATATCTATCAATTTTGTTAGAGTTCTATACTTATATTCATCATTTTCTTTTACCCAAAAAGTTGGATACTTAGACTTACTTTGTTTTAAAAAATTTATGCCCTCTTCATCCCAATACTCATAGTTTTCATAAGCTCCACTTTTTACAAATTCCATAAATTCGCCATTGCTAACAAGAAATTTTGAAGTTTGAAACTCATCTATATTCTCTTTATAGTTGCCATATTCATTATCCCAACCATAAAGATTATGAGATCTGCTTTTTCCTAATTGTATAGTTTGTGACTTAATCTCTTTTAGCTCATTTATAGGTGCATCTCCTGAATGGGCACAAGTGCTAAACTCAGGCACCTCTTTTATATACTTTAATGGCATCTGTCTATGCAAAACTAAAGATGTCTCTATATGAATTCTTTCATGTTCAATTCCCATAAGTATTATCCACATTGCTGAGTCTTGTGTTATTGGAAGAGTCATTGGCAAACTCATAATTAAATCTTCAACCATCTCTCTTACTTTATCTCTATACTCTCTAACTTCATCTACCCTCGGCCAAGAATAATTAGAAGAATTAACATCATCCCAAGCCATCTCATCTACACCAACAGCAAAAATAGATTCAAAACCTGCATCAACTCTTTTATCTATTATTTTCATATTTATTAGTTTATTTACAAAAAAGGTAGCAGTATGACCAAAATAAAATATCATCGGATGACGACTCAATTCTGATTTTTTATAAAAAACTTCATCCTCTTTTAAAAGTTCAAAAACTTTTTCATATAGTGTATATGTATTGTGAAAATACTCTTTTATCTCTAATCGTTTTTTATATATATCATTGCCATCAAGTGTAACTGGGTATATACTTAGCTTACTCACAAATAACCTTTATATTTTAATTGTTCTATTGTATCAAAAGAGCACTTTAAAATATATGTAGAACTTCTTAAAAAAATATTTCTTTTATTAATTATAAATTTAGCTATAATTTTTTATGCAAATATTTCAAAGTGATATTTTAAAAAAATTCTCAAACCTTACTCATGCTTTTACAACTAAAGAGTGTGGAAATCTTGCTTTTCATGTTAAAGATGATAAAAAAGATGTAGAGTCAAATCATATACTTTTGGCGAATGGATTAAGATATAAAAAAAATTCACTAATTCATATGAAACAAGTTCATTCTGACATTGTTCATATTATAGATAAAAATGATAATTTTGATAATCCTCCAACCTGTGATGCATTAATTACAGATAAAAAAAACACTCCTCTAATGGTTATGGTAGCAGATTGCTCACCTATACTTTTTTATGATAAAAAGAAAAAAGTTATAGCAGTAGCTCATGCAGGGAGAGCAGGAGCTTTTAAAAATATTGTAAAAAATGTAATTGAT
>JAMOMX010000427.1 GCA_027066935.1 Sulfurimonas sp.
GTGGCTATAGAGAGAGGGAAACGCCTGGCTCCATTCCGAACCCAGAAGCTAAGCCTCTCATCGCTGATAATACTTATCCTTTCAGGATTGGAAATGTAGGTCGCTGCCTAGTTGGTCATTTTTACTTCACATTTGCACTTTTTAAACTTACTCACGTACTTGATGTACGCTTCGCAATTTTAAAAAGCACAACTGCTTTGTAAAAAAAACTGTTTTACTTTTTAATTTACTTATTTATATCATCTATCAAGCTATTATCTATTTTCCATAAATTATTAACTTTATCCATATTTGATTTTTTTAATCTATCTAAAAAATAATCTCTACTCACTTCTTTAGCACCTAAACTTTTTAAGTGTTCTGTTGGAATTTGACAATCTATAAAATCATATCCCCACTCTTTTAAATGTTGTACTAAAACTGCATATGCTGATTTTGAAGCATCACTTTTATTACTAAACATAGATTCCCCACAAAAAATACGACCAACTACTACACCATAAACACCACCAACTAATTCATCATTATAATAACTACCTATTGAGTGAACATACCCCATAGATTGGAGTGTATCATATGCTTCTATTATATCCGAATTTATCCAGCTTCCTTCTTGATCTATCCTTTTAGTATCTTTGCATGCAGTGATGATTTCTGTAAATGATGAGTCGAATTTATAATTAAATTTTTTAATACTTTTTTTTAATGATTTTGAGAGCTTAAAGTCTTCTAGCTCCATAATTAATCTTGGATTTGGAGACCACCAAATTATTGGGTCGTCTTTAGAATACCATGGAAAGATACCACTTTGATATGCACGAATTAGCCTTGATGGCGTTAAATCACCATCCCAAGCTAAAACTCCATCTTCATTTGCTTCATTAGGATGTGGAAATTCTAATGAGTATTTATTTAGTTGTGGAATCATAGGTAAACTATAATTGCTTGAATTTTAATATTAACTTTTTATTAAAACTAACATTCACTATACCACCA
This sequence comes from Sulfurimonas sp., assembly GCA_027066935.1. GTDB lineage: Bacteria > Campylobacterota > Campylobacteria > Campylobacterales > Sulfurimonadaceae > Sulfurimonas. The sequence continues at coordinate 997 of JAMOMX010000427.1, forward strand.
TTTTTTAATCTACCAAATAAAATTTCATCACTTAGTTTATTTATAATGTTATCTTGAATAAATCTCTTTAATGGTCTTGCTCCCATCTCTGGGGAGTAGCCCTCTTTTGCAATATAATCTTTAGCAGCATCTGAAATATTTACAACAATTTTTTTCTTTTTTAAGTCGATATTTAATTCATTTATAAATTTAGTAACTATACCTTTAACTGTATCAATATTAAGTTGTTCAAACTCTACAATACAATCAAGTCTGTTTCTAAATTCTGGTGAGAAAAATGATTTTAACTCTTCATCTTGAGATAAAGATGTATCTTTGTTAAAGCCCATTACGCTTCTATTTGACGCGCCAATATTTGAAGTCATAATCAATATTACATTTTGAAAATCAGCTTTATAACCGTTATTATCAGTAAGAGTAGCACTGTCCATTATTTGTAATAAAATATTAATTAAATCTGGATGTGCTTTTTCTATCTCATCTAGTAATAAAACAGTATATGGATGTTTTTTTATAGCTTCGGTAAGTAAGCCACCTTGCTCAAATCCAACATAACCTGGAGGTGCTCCAACAAGACGAGAAAGAGCATGTTTTTCCATATATTCGCTCATATCAAATCTCTCAAAATTTATACCAAGAGTTTTACTAAGTGAGATTGCAAGCTCCGTCTTACCAACACCAGTTGGACCTGAGAAAAGAAATGACGCTATTGGTTTGTCTGCTGGCGTTAACCCAGCTTTTGATATTTTAATCGCTTTAGACACTTCTAAAACAGCCTTATCTTGTCCAATGACAAGTTTCTTTAAATCATTATCTAAATTAATTAAAGATGCAGTTTCATCTTTATCAATTTTTGATCCACTAATGCCAATTATTTTAGAGATTGTATTTTCAATATCTGTTGAATTTACTTTTAATTTAGGATTCTTTTTTAGATGAAAAGAAGCAGCAGTCTCATCAATAATATCAATTGCAATATCTGGTAAAAATCTATCTGTAATGTAGCGTTTAGATAGTTCTACTGCAGTAATTATTGCTTTATTTGTGTATATTACATTGTGGTGTTTTTCATATTTATCTTTTAAGCCTTTTAATATTTTTATGCTTGTTTTAATAGATGGTTCATTTATATCTATTTTAGAAAATCGTCTGCTTAATGCTTTGTCTTTCTCAAATCCATTTCTATATTCTGCAAATGTAGTAGCACCCATACATCTTAGTTCACCACTTGCTAGAGCTGGTTTTAGTTGGTTCGCTGCGTCCATTGTTCCTGTTGTTGAACCAGCTCCTATAAGTGTATGAATTTCATCTATAAAAAGGATAGCATTAGTATTTGACTTCAATTCATCCATAACACCTTTTAAGCGTTTTTCAAAATCTCCTCGATATTTTGTACCAGCTAGTAGGGCACTTAGATCAAGAGCATATAAATCAGCATCTTTTAGTATTTTTGGAACTTTTTTTGCAACTATATTTAGTGCTAAACCTTCAGCTATTGCAGTCTTACCAACACCAGCTTCTCCAACTAAGATAGGGTTATTTTTCTTTCTTCTGCATAATATTTGAATAACTCTATTTATTTCATTATCCCTTCCTATAACTGGATCTATTTTTCCATCTTTTGCTTTTTGCAAAAGGTTTATAGAATATTTTTCCAAAAATGTCTCTTTTTCATCAGTTTTTTCTTTTAGATTTGAATGTGAGATAATCTCTAAAATATCAAGTTTAGAGATGTGGTATTCATCTAATAGTGTATGTGTAAATGTATTTTTTTCATCATATAAAGCAGCAATTAAATCTCCAATATCAGCGCTGTTTTGTCCAGCGCTTTGGATATGTTTAATCATTGAATCAACCACTCTTGAAAGAGCAGCACTTTCATATGGTTCAATGTTTATATTATTTGGTAATGGATCGATGTTTGTAGTTATATATTTTTTTAATGTTAGACGCATCTTTTCAACATCACCACCACATGCTAAAATAATATACATACCCTCATCTGAACCTAAAATTTCATAAAATAGATGCTCAATAGTCAAATATTCATGTCTTAATTCTTTTGCAAATATTATAGAGTTTTGGATAACTGTATTTAAATTTTGACTAATCATAATTACTCCTCTTCCAATATACATTGAAGTGGAAAACCGCTATCTTTAGCTTTTTTATGAACAACTAAAACTTTAGTTTCTGCAATTTCATGAGTGTAAACACCGCATACACCTTTTTCTTTTTTATGGACATCTAACATGATAGCTTCTGCCTCTTCATATGTTTTATGAAATACACTAATTAAAATATCAATTACAAATTCCATAGAGGTATAATCATCATTTAAAATTAGTACTTTATACTTTTTAGGATACTTTACTTGAATATCGTATGTTAATTCATGTTCTACATTTGTACCCATACTTAGCCTCGTGCTTGTATAAAATCATTTATGATATCTTGCGGATTTTCTAATCCTATAGATACGCGAATTAAACCATCTGTGATACCAAGAAATTTTTTAGCGTCTTGCGGAATATCTCTATAGATAGTTGAATCCATATGAAGAACTAATGTCCTACTATCTCCAATATTTGCTGTAAGAGTAGCAAGTTTTGTTTTATTTAAAAAATCAAATGCTTTTTCTTTAGTTCCCATATCTATAGTTATTAATGAGCCACATCCTAGAGAAAAATCATTTAAATATCTTTGGTGGTGAGGGTGTGATTCTAATGATGGATGATTTACATCTATACCGTTTTTATGTAGTGCTTTTACTATGATTTCAACACTGTTAGTAACTCTTGGTACTCTAAGAGCTAATGTCTCTAATCCTAGTAAAGTTTGATAACTTGCATTAGCATTTGCACTTACTCCAAAATCTCTTAAGGCTCTTTTTTTAGCAATTGCTATAAAAGCCATCTTTTTCATTTTAGTTACAATTTTTGATAAATCTTTGTATCTTGGTGTTTTTAATTTATCGCTACCTTCATTTACAGCTCTATAAACTACACATCCGCCAAGGGCAGAAGCATTTCCTGAGATTATTTTAGTAGTTGAATAAATTGCAGCATCTGCACCAAGAGCTAAAGGGGAGATACAAAGTGGAGTGACAGTGTTATCAATCATTAACAAAACACCAGCTTCATTGGCAATATTAGCTATTGCTTTAATATCAGGAAGTCTCATATTTGGATTTCCAACACTCTCTAAAAAGATAATTTTAGTATTGTCATTGATAGCGTTTTTAATACCTTGCAACTCCTCTACATCAAAAAAATGAGAATTGACGCCAAAGCGAGATAAAGTCTCAGTAAAGAATGAATAAGTTCCACTAAACAAACCACCAATAGATATGATTTCATCACCTGCATTAACAATAGACATCGTAGCAAGTGTTATTGCTCCCATTCCAGAGCTTGTTGCAATTGCTCCAACTCCTCCATCCATCTGTGCTAAAACAGATTCTAATTTAGCTGTAGTTGGATTTCCCATACGAGAATAGAGTGGTTTTTTTACAGTTCCTTCAAAAATTCCCTCAGCCGTTACTGGGTCTCCGTACGCAAAAGATGCAGAATTAGTTATAGGTGTACTAACTGCTCCCTCTTTATTTCCTGTTGCTTGTACAAATTTGGTACAATACTCTTCAAAATGATTCATTGTATAACCTTATTTAATAATAATGGATTATAGCAAAATAGGGGCAATTATGGCAAAAAGAATTTTTATTACAGCCACAAACACAGATATAGGTAAAACTTACACAACAAAATTGCTTCTAAAAGAGTTTGCATCTCGCGGAATTAGAGTTGGTGTTATTAAACCAATTGAGACTGGTGTAGTGAATGGTAAATGTCTTGATGGTGAGGAGTTGCTAAGTTGTGTAAAAGAGCTAAATAATGAGTTCTTAGATATTGAGTCTATTGTGCCAATCACTTATGAACTCCCTGCAGCGCCATATATTGCAGGAAAAAATGTACCATTAAATTTTAAAATAATAGATAAAAAGATAGAAGAGTTAGAAAAACTATGTGATCTTCTTTTGATTGAGGGGGCTGGCGGACTTTTAGTACCAATAGATGAAGATACTATGATAATAGATTTAATAAAATATTTTAATGCTAGTGCATTGTTAGTAACTCATTGCTCTTTGGGATGTATAAATGATACATTACTCTCAAAAAAAGCATTAGATGACTTGTTAATTCCAAATACGATAGCATTTAATTGTCGTGATAAAAATAATGATTTTGCCCAAATTAGTGAGCCTTATTTCAAAAATAGTGGTTTTGAAGTTATGAAAGTATCTCAAAATATAGACAAAATTTGTGATGTGTTGTATAATCTGTAAATTAAAAATACTTAGGGTCTTATGCAACATTTAACAAGAACTGATGATCTTACAAAACAAGAGATACAAGAGCTATTGATTGATGCAAAAAAATTTAGTAATGGTGGGTTTTATAACTACCTTCAAAATAAATTAGTAATCACACTTTTTTTTGAAAACTCTACTCGAACAAAAAGTTCTTTTGAGATTGCTGCTAAACGTCTTGGAGCTACTATAGTTCATCTTGATATCGCAAAAAGCTCAACAAAAAAAGGTGAAACACTTGTTGATACTGCAATGAATCTTGATGCAATGGGTCCACATGCTATAATAGTTCGTCATCAAAAATCTGGCGTACCAAAAATTTTATCTAACCATACAAAAGCCTCCATAATAAATGCAGGAGATGGCGCTCACGCTCATCCAACACAAGCACTTCTTGATCTGTACACTTTAAAAGAACACTTTGGCTCACTAGAGGGTAAAAAAATTGCTATAGTTGGTGATATCAAAAATTCACGTGTAGCAAATTCAAAC
>JAMOMX010000428.1 GCA_027066935.1 Sulfurimonas sp.
TCTTAGTCTCATAATCAGGTGCCACGTTAAAAGTTATAACTCCACTATTTGCATCTATGCTAAAGTCTGCTGAATCGCTTCCACTTATAGAGTAAGTAATAGTTTCACCGTTTGCATCTGTAGCAGTAGCTGTTAATGCTGATATTTGGTTTTCATTTACAGATACAGTTGCTGATGAAGTTATAATTGGTGCATATGCAATATACTCATTCACATCTAAAATATCAACAATTATAGTTTGAGTTGTATTTCTATCAGTAGTATCTGTAGCTGTCAATGTAAAAGTATAACTTGTTTTAGTCTCATAATCAGGTGCTTTGTTAAAGGTTATAACTCCACTATTTGCATCTATGCTAAAGTCTGCTGAATCGCTTCCATTTATAAAGTAAGTTATGGTTTCACCATTTGCATCTGTAGCAGTAGCTGTAAGTGCTGATGTCTGATTTTCATTTACTGCCACACTTGCTAATGAAGTTATAACTGGTGCATATCCAATATACTCGTTAATATTTAGTATACTTATAGTTATAGCTTGTGTAGATTTATTTCCTACTTCATCTGTTGCTGTTGCACTAAAGGTGTAAGATTGTTTAGTTTCATAATCTGGAGCAACTTTAAATGTAACTATTCCACTAGAAGAGTTTATATCAAAGCTTTCACTATCTCCACCAGATATAGAGTAAGTGATAGTACTGTTATCTGTAGCTGATAATGCTAGAGCTGATGTTTGGTTTTCATATACAGGTAAACTTGTTAGAGATGTAAAGATTGGCAAAGTTGTATCTACACTTATGTTAAAGTCATCTCTTAGTATTTGTTCATGATGTTGTATTGCTAAATGCTCACTAATCATGGTTTTACCAATAGAGAGTAACATGTTCTCTATATCACTCAATAACACATTATTGTCTAATAGATTAAGAGTCTCACTTAAAGAATCTCTTGTTTGTTGTGTTATAAATATACCATTATCAGGATTTGAATCATCATCTAAAGATTGTAAAACTTGGAGTATCTTAACTACTGTAACATCTCTAGTGTTGTTTCTATCTACTCCTGCAATATCTGCTGGAAGAACATAGTTATCACCATTTATGTTTGATAGGTTAAAGTTAGCTATCTCAAGATTACCAATAGAAAAGATGATGTTTGTATCATTAGTAGTATATGTAAAGCTACCATTAACATCTGTAACACCACTAGATGAATCTGTTGAGTAAGAAACCCCACCAACTGGGCTATCTACTAAGTATCCTGTTTTTGTAGTTACTTCTGGTTCTGTGGTTGAGTTATTAGAATTATCAGAACTACAGCCATTAAAGAAAAAAAAGAGGATAAAAAAAATAAGAAAACATCTAGGACCCTGCCATTCCCTATATTTTATTTTATCAATGGGCATCATTCCATCCTTATTTTAATCTTATCTGACACTAACAAGTCTTAACTTAATTAATAATAAAATAAAATCTTTTTTACAAAACAATCCCTTAACCATAAATGAAGAATCTCAACAAATAACAACTAATCTTAATCTTAACCAAATTTAGATAAAATGCCAAAAATAAAACTATTTTAATAGAATTAAAGGCAAGTATATGTTCATTGATAACATTAGCGCGGTAGAAGTTATGGATTCTCGTGGAAATCCAACAGTTAAAGCAACAGTAGAACTGAGTGATGGGACAAGTGCAAGTGCAATAGTGCCAAGTGGTGCTAGTACTGGTAAGCGTGAGGCTTTAGAGCTTCGTGATGGTGGAGATCGTTATATGGGCAAAGGTGTGCTTCAAGCAGTTGAAAATGTAAACACTCAAATTGCTGATGCACTTATGGGCTTATCTCCATTTAATCAAGCTATTGTTGATGCTACCATGAAAGAGGTTGATGGTACACAAAACTATGGTAATTTAGGTGCTAATGCGGTACTTGGTGTCTCTATGGCTATAGCTCGAGCTGCTGCTAAGAGTTTAGATATGCCTCTTTATCGCTACCTTGGTGGTGCTAATGCAATGGTAATCCCTACTCCAATGATAAATATTATTAATGGTGGTTCACATGCCGATAACTCTGTAGATTTTCAAGAGTATATGATTGTTCCAATAGGGTTTGAAAATTTCACAGAAGGTCTTCGTGCATCTGCTGAAGTTTATCATAATTTAAAAATTATTTTAAAAGATGCCAAACATAACACTGCGCTTGGTGATGAGGGTGGTTTTGCACCAGACTTAAGTTCAAATGAAGAGCCTATTCAAATTATTTTAGAAGCTATAAAGAGGGCAGGATATAAAGCTGGTGAGCAAATTGCAATAGCTTTAGATGTTGCAGCATCAGAATTAGTTGCTGATGGTGGATATAGACTTGACTCTGAGAATCGAACAGTAACCTCAGCTGAATTAGTTGATTATTATGCTGATTTATGTTCTAAATACCCAATTGTATCTATAGAAGATGGTTTAAGTGAAGATGATTGGGATGGTTTTAAGTTAATGACTCAAAAACTTGGTGAGAAAGTTCAGATTGTAGGTGATGATCTTTTTGTTACAAATGTAAATATTTTAAATGAAGGGATCCAAAAAGGTATAGCTAACTCTATCCTAATCAAGCCTAATCAAATTGGTTCTGTAAGTGAAACTATGTTAACTGTTCGTTTAGCTCAAAGAAATGGATACACTTGTGTTATGAGTCATCGTTCAGGTGAGAGTGAAGATACATTTATTGCTGATTTTGCAGTAGCACTTAATTGTGGTCAAATTAAAACTGGCTCAACCGCTCGTGGTGAGCGTACAGCTAAATATAACCGTCTTTTAGAGATAGAAAATGAAGTTGTATACGGTGAATATTTAGGCTCTACACTTTTTAGCTAAGTATAATTATGAATCGTGATAAACTATTTGATGAGATAGATAATACTCAAAGTATAACTGAGAAATATTTTGGATTAACTTTAAAATGGTTTATGACATTGTTTGTAGCAGTTCTTTTCCTTGGTATTTATATTGGGATTTTACTATACGGTACAAACTCTTTAGAAATATTATTTGGATTACAAGATTATGAAAATTTTCTTCAAAATGAAATTATTAGATTGAAAAGTGAAAATGCTGAGTTACAAAAAGAGTACTTTGAACTTAAAGAGATTTCTGCACCAGTAAGTGTCAAAACAAACTAAACTTAAAGTTAGTATAATCTCTATATTTTTTGTATAATAGATAAAAGGAAATATATATGGTAAATGGTGAAGAATTAAAGTTAAAAATAATCGAAGGTCTAAGTTTAGAAGATATTGAAGTAGATGATATAAAAGATGATATGGCACTTTTTGGTGATGATGGATTAGGTTTAGATTCAGTTGATGCTATTGAACTTAGCCTAATTTTAGAAAAAGAGTTTGGAGTAAAGATTACAAATATGGCTGAAGCTGAAAGCATATTTGCATCATGCTCATCCCTTCTTACATATATAAATAAACAAAAATAAAATTGTCTAAAGCATACATAACTTCAACCTCTCTTAGAACTGTATCAGGCGATACACAAAGTACTCTTGATGCTGTATTTAACAAAAAATGCACCTTAAAAATTTATGACAACATTATCGCCGATAAAGCTGTTTGTATAGGTAAGTTTAATGAAGTAAAAAGCTTTAATGATTTACTTATACAAAGTGTAGAAGAAGTACTCCGTGACTCAAATTTAGATAGCTTTAGTGATACTTTACTCCTTGTTGGATCTTCTGTTGGCGGGATGGCTACAACAGAAAAACTTTTTTTTAAAAACAATAGCTACGATGAAATAGACCCACAAAAACATACAATTAATATTATTGCATCTCTATTAGATGATAAATTTAGCTTTAAATCAAACCGCTCATATTCAACAGCTTGTACATCAAGTGCAAATGCTCTAAAAACTGCTAAAGAGTTGATTGCTCTAGGAGCATACAAAAACATTTTAGTAGTTGGAGCTGATGAAATATGTTCAACAACGATATTTGGTTTTAGCTCATTAGGTATACTCTCAGATGGAGTGTGTACACCATTTAAAAAAAATAGAAAAGGTATGAATGTAGCAGAGGGAATAGCTGTATTGCTTTTGCAAGATAGTGCAAGTAAAAATTCTATTGTACTCTATGGGGCAGGAGCAAGTAGTGATGCTTATCATATAGCAAACCCTGACCCAACATCGAGTGGAGCAATTTCAGCTATGAATAAAGCACTTATTGATGCCAATATAAACGCTAAGGCTATTGGGTATATAAATGCTCATGGAACAGGTACTCAAGCTAATGATGCTACAGAAGCTAATGCTATTTTAGATATCTTTGGTAGTGATGTTGCTGTTAGTTCTTCTAAAGCAATTTTGGGGCATACACTAGGTGCTGCTGGGGCAATTGAGGCCATATTGTGTGTTGAATCTCTTAAATTACAAACTATTCCCCCTCAGCTAGATTGTACTGATAATGAAAAAGACATTAATCTTCTCCCAATAAAACAAGAGCAAGTTATTAATTATGCGATGAGCAATTCATTTGCCTTTGGTGGAAATAATGTATCATTAATATTTGGAGTTCATAATGAAAGTTAATATTGAAATCATCTCTAAAGCATTAACTCATGATGCAATAAAAATTTTAACTTTAAATGAAAAAGAATTAATAAAAAAAATGATGATAAGGCGCCGTCTTAGTAGAAGCTCAAAAATACTAATCTATTTAGCATCTGAATGTAATTTTAAAACAGGCTGTGTAGTATATGGCAGTGCTTATGGAGAGCTAGGTGATAGTGTAGCTATATTAAAAGCCATATCATCTAAAGATATTGTTAGTCCATCTGCTTTTCAAAATTCTGTTTATAATACAGCAGCTTCATATCACTCTATAGTTGAGGGTAATACTAATGAAATATACACACTCTCATCAGGAGACAATACTTCATATACAGTTATGCAAGAGGGAGCTTTAGCACTTCAAAGAAAAGATGAAGTTTTTGTATGTGCGATTGAAGCTTTAAACTTTGAAGGGGTGCAAATGCTCAATAAATGTCAAGATGAACTAGAATATGGGGTAGCTTTTAAAATTAAAAAAACAGATGAAAAAGCAAATATTATAGTAAATAGTTCCTTTGAAACCGGGATACCAAACTCTTTACATTGGATGAATACTCTTTATAAATTGTGTAAAAATGATTCTAAAAATATAATAGAGATTGAACTATGAAAGAGCTAAATCTCCCACATCAAGAACCTATAAAATTTGCAAAATATATAATTTCTAGTGATGATAAACAAGTAACTGTAAGGATATCCTTTGATACTTTACCATCTTTAGCAATGCTTGTTGAAGCAGTAGCTCAAAGTAGTGCTGCATTTGATGAGGGTAGCTCCAAAATGGGCTACCTAGTCGCTCTTAAAAATATTGAATTGATACAAAAACCATCATCCCTAGAATATGATGCACAACTAAAATCATCTCATAAGATAGATCAACTTAATTATTTTGAATTTGATATTTTAGATAAAGAAGTGCTTATAGCTAAGGGTGAATTTATTATTGCCCTTAATTAGCATTGGCATCTGATTTTATACTTTAGTTTTCATATCTGCTCTTCAGCTATAAATAAGACGATGTTACATATAATAATTTCAAATAATTGTTTTTAAACCATCCTATAAAGAATAGCTTAAACGGAAACTAAACTTTATAGACATCAAAATATTGTTTCATTATTTGAGTATTTTGTAAAAATACTCAGATGATCAAATAAAAAAAGTAATACATTACTGGTCAGTGTTCATTAAAAACTCATTGTTTTCACAAGTGCTAAAACTAACAGTTTAGTATTATCTATT
>JAMOMX010000429.1 GCA_027066935.1 Sulfurimonas sp.
TATTTTCATCTCTTTTATTTTCTTTGTTTTCAATGTCAGAGTTTACATTTAAAAATTTATCAATAGTTGTATTTCTTTTACACTCATTTGAGTATGGATTAAAACCAGCATCTCTTAAAAGCTGTGCTTTTTCGATCCTTTGTTGAACGAATTTATTTTCAAAAGCCAATATATTTCCTTAGTTAGTTTGTTTATTTATTTTGTTTGACAATCTTTACAGATTCCATATATTTGCATAGAGTGGTCTAGCATCTTAAAGCCAAGTTTATCTGCTATTAGGTGTTGTTTTTTTTCTATTTGTTCATCTACAAATTCTGTAATTTTTCCACAAGTGGTACATATTAGATGGTCATGATGATTTTTAGCACCAAGTTCATATTTTTTACCTTGCGCGCCAAAAGATAAAGATGTAACCATTTTAGAATCTTCAAGTAGTGATAAAGTTCTATAAACAGTAGCTATACCTATTTTTAAATCTGAGTGTTTTTTTTGTAAAATATTGTGTAGTGATTCTGGAGTTAAATGTTCATCTGAATTATATAAACATTCCAGTATAACTTCACGCTGGATAGTAAATTTTAAGTTATTGTTTTTAAGTAATTCTTTAAAGTCAAGTAAAAGTTGATCATACTCAACTGTACGCTCTGTAAAGTTTGTTGTTATTTCTGACATTACTTATCTTCCACTTTAGTTTTATTTTGATCAAATTGTTCTTGAATTTTTTCTTTTACTTCTTTTACTATTTTTAGTGATTCTTTATTGATAAGCTTATCAGTTTTTTCTTCAATTAACTTAGTAGTTTCACTTATAGTCATGTTCACATCATTTGCTATCTCTGTAGGATCTACTTTCATTATTACAGAACCACTTTTTTCAAATATAGGAAATAATATACTATTTTCCATAATAGAATCAACAGTACCTCTTAATGCTTGAATATTGTAAACAGCATGAACAATAACAGCAGTTATTAAAAAGAACTTACCTGCGCCAAATATAAACCCGAGCATTCTATCAAAAACTCCAAGCCCACTTATTTTTACAAGTTTTTTGAACATTGATCCAACAAGAATCATTATTAGCCAAAATATACCAAGTGTTACTAAAAAACCAGTAAAAGAAATTGCGCCTTGATTGGCAAAGTTAAAAATTAAATCATTTAAAAAATTTCCAACTTCTAGTCCAAATCTAGATGCTATAAATATACCACCTATAATTCCAATTAAGCCAAATAACTCTTTGAAAAAACCGTTTAAAATTCCTTTTAACCCTAAGAGCAAGATTATAATTGACGCTACTATGTCAAAGTAGTTAAATTCCATCTTCTGCTAACTCCAATGTTAATTGATCTTTTCCATTATTTTTTGATTTATAGAGTGCATTATCTGCTCTAGCAATAAATGAATCGGTTGTATCGCTAAGTTTAAATTTAGTTACACCGATACTTGCAGTAACACTAATGTTTTTCCCCATATATATGAGATTGTTGTTTCTTATAAGTTTTAGTATTCTATTTCCTATATCAACTGAGCATTTTTCACCAAGTCTATTTAAGATAATTACGAACTCTTCTCCACCAAATCTAAATATTTTATCTCCATCTCGAAGTGTCTTCTTTAAAACATTTGATATATATATCAATATTTTATCTCCAGCAATATGTCCAAAAGAATCATTTATCTTTTTGAAGTTATCAATATCAAGTATCAACATGTATGTATCATAACTAGTAGTAGCATTTGAGCATAAGTCAGCCAGGTAAGTATTTAATGAGCCTCTGTTATAAACTTTTGTTAATGAATCTATAGTAGATTTTTTTTCTAAAGTTTGTACTAGTTGAGTTAATTCGGAAATGACATTATTTGCGCGATTTACTTCATCAAGCATATAAGTATGAATCTCTGTAAATTTACTTGATAACTTTGGAATATTTATATTATCACCTGTACATTCTATTAGAGTGTCTGCATGAATTTGTGAAAGTTCAGAAAATTTAAAACTTGTTTTTTCATACGAATTTAAACATTGATTAGCAATCTCATTGAACTCTTTTTGAAGTATATTTTTTGATTTTTGATATGAATCTAGGTCATATTTAGATACTCCAGATATAAGTGATGCTGAGTTTAAAAGAAAATCAGAAAGATTTTCTTTTGTTATATCATCATTATTTGCAATTAAATCATTGAGACTAGTGCACATATCTTTTATTAGTGACTTTAATTCAGTTTGAGACATTAATTAATCTTTTTTTTAAATATATTATCATTAGTGCAATTATACTACATAAAGCTTTATAGAGAATAAACTCTAATTTAGGAACTTTTGTGTAAAATACTAAAAAATATAATTTTAAGGTACTAAACATGGGCACTTGGACACCAGACAGCTGGAGAAATAAACCAATCTTACAACAACCAACTTATCCAAATCAAAATGAATTAGATAAAGCGTTAAAAGAGTTAAAATCTTACCCACCACTTGTATTTGCAGGTGAAGCTAGAAGATTAAAAGAACAACTTGCAGATGTAGTAAATGGGGAAGCTTTTTTACTTCAAGGTGGTGATTGTGCTGAGAGTTTTAGCGAATTTCATGCAAACAATATTCGTGATACTTTTAAAGTTTTAATGCAAATGGCTGTAGTTATGACTTACTCTGCTGGTGTTCCAGTTGTTAAAGTTGGTCGTTTAGCTGGTCAGTTTGCTAAACCTCGTTCTTCAAATACTGAAACATTTGATGGTATAGAGTTAGATTCTTATCGTGGTGATATTATTAATGGTGTTGATTTTACAAAAGAAGCCCGTGTACCAAATCCTAAAAGAATGATACAAGCTTACAATCAAGCATCAGCTACTCAAAATCTACTTCGTGCGTTTGCTACTGGTGGTATGGCTGATCTGCATCAAGTTCATAGTTGGAATTTGGATTTTGCACATAAGAGTGAAGTGAGTGAACAGTATGAGAAATTGGCTCAAGAGATTGAGCGTTCACTTAAGTTTATGAAAGCATGTGGAATTACATCTAAAACATATAGAAACCTTCGTGAGACTGATTTTTATACATCACACGAAGCGTTATTATTACCTTATGAAGAAGCGTTTACTAGAAAAGATTCACTTACAGGTGAGTGGTACAATACGGCAGCTCATATGGTTTGGATTGGTGATAGGACTCGTCAACTTGATGGTGCTCACATTGAGTATATGAAAGGTATTAATAACCCTATTGGAATTAAAGCTGGTCCAACGATGAGTCCTGAAGATTTAATAAAACTATGTAATACACTAAATCCTAAAAATGAAGCTGGTCGTTTAAATATAATTGTTCGTATGGGTGCTGATAAAGTTGGTGATGGTATGCCTAAACTTATTCGTGCTATTGAAGCTGAGGGGATGAAAGTTGTATGGTCTTGTGACCCAATGCATGGAAATACAATAAAATCTTCAAATAATTATAAAACGCGTCCAGTAGATGCTATTCTTACAGAGATGAAACAATTTTTCCAAGTTCATAAAGCTGAGGGAACTTATGGTGGTGGTGTTCACTTAGAGATGACTGGTAAAAATGTAACTGAGTGTATAGGTGGTAGTTTTACTGTAACAGAGGAAGATTTAAGTTCTCGCTACCATACTCACTGTGACCCAAGACTAAATGCTGATCAATCTTTAGAGTTAGCGTTTTTAATAGCAGATACTTTAAAAGAAGCAAGAAAATAGTATTTATACCAATCCCCATTTAGATGTCAAAGTAGTTGGCATCTAAATATTAAATCCAAGAACATAAAAATATGGCTCAAAACTTTCTTCAACAACCTTACAAACAAGTTCTAAAAATGGCTCATAGTTTTGAGTAGTATGTGCAGTATCTAGTGCTTTATAGTATTCAAGTCTATTTTCTACTTTAATGATGGCTGGAGGAAAACCATGCTTGATAAGTTCTAAGTTCATAAGTAGTCTTGCTGTCCTACCATTACCATCTACAAATGGATGGATCCCTACAAAGTCAACATGTACTCTTGTTGCTAGCTCTATTGGGTGAAGAGTTGAATGCTCTTTTTTGTACCACTCTATAAACTCTTGCATCTTAACAGGTACTTCAACTGCTTGTGGTGGCTTATGTTCAGCTCCACTTATGATAACATTTATCTCTCTATATTTTCCAGCATTAGAGGCATCAATATTTTTTAAAATGAGCGCGTGAATGGATTTAATATCATGCTGATTAAGAAGTTCATTCTGTTTTACAAGTTCTTCTACAAACAAGATAGCTTCTTTATGGTTGATAGCCTCAAAATGTTCTCGTAGGTTCTTGCCACCAATAGTGATACCCTCTAGTACTACTTTAGTTTCTTGAAGTGTAAGAGTATTTCCCTCTATAGCATTTGAGTTAAATGTCCACTTGAGTATTAAATCTTCATGAAGATTTTTTAACACTTCAGGAGATAATGGTCTATGTTGATCTAGTTTGTCTTTAAGTGTATCAAGTTTAGAAAAGTCCATCATTTAGTCCATTATATTTTATACGATATTGTAGCATTATTTTCTTATTCAAAATATGGTTGTTTCATACTAAATCAAAACCGCTACTTTTCATAAATTTTAAAACTTTTAACTGCTTTTCTTTTTGTTCAAATTTTCTTTCCAAAAGCTCTTCCATTTGGGTTTGATAGTTTTTTAAAATTCAAGTTTGTATATCTCAAATTGTGGATTGTATTTTTAAAAACTTTTCTTTTACATTCTCTATTTTAAGTTTTAAATCATTAGGAGAGTCTATATCTGCAAAACTAGAAATATCAGACTCTTCTATTTGGTTTAGGTAAAGAAGAAAATAGAATTTACGAAGCACTCATCGCTAAAATTACACTTTCAATCAAAAAGAATTGGGTTTTATGTGCAAAAGTTGAGTAAATTATTTTAACTTTATAAATAAAAGGTAAAATACCACATGAATGAAAATATGCTTTTTTTATCATTTTCAAATACTGACTTATGGTTTCATCTGACTATCTTAGTAGCAAATCTAACTTTATTACTACTTTCTAAATATATAGTTTCTCTTTTTAAGACAAAATCTGAAAATGAGTTTCAATTAACCCTGTTTAGAGTTTTAAACTTACTATTTTTATTTTTTCATATTTTAGATTTTATCTTGATAATGTTTCAAAAAAATTATGAATATCTTTTTAGTCATATAGCACTTACTCTCGTTACAATATATGTTAGTGTATTGTTCTTTAATGCTCTTTCTTATTTTAGTAGAAGAAAATTTGGTATTAAAAAAACATATGATGAAAATGTTACATATATAGATACTTATAATAGTCGTTTGGTGGATATAATTAGTATAGTTTTAATAAGTGTTATATCTTTATATATAATAATCAATATATGGAGCTTTGACTCATTACTACAAACAAGTGGAATTTTTGGGATTATAATTGCTTTTTTAGCTCTGACAAATCAAATTTGGGCACCAGATTTGTTTTATGGAATGGTTATTTTAAACTCTAAAATGCTTGAAGATGGTGATGTTGTGCAGTTTTCAGATAATGGAGATGAGTATATTATAAGTAGAGTTACATTTATATATACAATTTTACTTGATGTAAGAAATAATCATAGAACACTTATAAAAAATTCAAAACTTCTTGAGTCAAGAGTAGATAATTTAAGTAAAAAAGCATCTACTGATGGACTGCGTATGAAGCTCTCATATAAGATTGGTTATCCTAAAAAGTGTGATGTTGATAAGTTTAAAAAAGATGTTAACAGCATGTTTGATGATGTAAATCAGATATCAATAGC
>JAMOMX010000430.1 GCA_027066935.1 Sulfurimonas sp.
CCATAAGAGTTTAAAAATTAATAATGAGAACTATGACAAATTAGATAAAAATGTAGCATAAGGTAACATGAAATAAAGAGAATTAGATTTTAGAAAAAATTGTCTTGACTTTTTGGGGTGGTATAAGGTATTTGATGCAAAATTTGAGATACAAGATGATGATATAAAACTATGTGAGAAAAAACCTCTTGATAGTTATTTTCTAAAATTTACTAAAGAGTTTGCCATCATCAAAGCTATACGAGATGGATATACTGCCACACAAATAGCAAAATATCTCAACCTCTCAAAATCTGCTATCTCTAAAACTTATAAACAAAAAGTAAAACTATTTGAAAAATTAAGAGATAAAGGGATATTTTGGAGTTATAGTAAAAACTTAAACTATGAAGATGCTGGTGAAAAGCTTATCATAGAATACACTCTCAAATATGGTGATTTTGATGATATAAAACTCTCACTTAAACTTTTTGGTAAGAGAAAACTTAAAAAAGTCTGGCAAGAGAGCCCCAAAAGTGATAAAAGTTTTATCAAAACAAATCTTATGATAGCAAGAGTATTTTTTGGTATGGATGTAGAAAGTGATTAAAACAAAGTTACTTTTGTTAAAAATGGTTAATGGTTGTGAGTTTTTAGATAAATATATTTTAGTAGGTGGTAGTGCTTTGACATTACATTCGTGTCATAGAAAAAGTGAGGATTTAGATTTACTACTTGATGGTGTAAAAGTAACTTTTTTTAATGCAAAATGGGACTTTATAAAGCCTACTTAGAGCCCGCACTTCAGAAATTTTAATGATAAATATACTTTACATTTGGAGTTATTTTAGTTATAATGATAATTGAAATTATCATTATGGAGATTTATTGAAAGATATAAAAGTTTTTGTTAACTCCCAGATGTGTGGAGAGCTTTTTTATAACGATGCAAAGAGAGAGTATGGATTTAACTATACTAAAAAATCACCTGCTATATCTCTAACTATGCCTTATCGTAAAAACAGTTATGTATGGAGATATCATCTGCATCCTATATTTGAGATGAATCTGCCTGAAGGGTATCTTTTTGAAGTATTTAAAAACTATCTGAGCAAAGAGTATGGCTATATAAATGACTTCCTTGTTTTTTCTTATCTCTCTCCAAATATAGAAGGAAGACTTACTTTTAAAAGTAGTTTTGAAAAAAAACTTTTTGAAGGTATAGAGATTGAAGAGATTTTAAATAATGATACAGAAGATACATTTTTAAAACTTTTAAAGATATATCTTGGGAAAAATGCTATCTCAGGCATTCAGCCCAAAACTTTGGCACTTATCAAAGATAAAGAGAGTATATCGTAAAAACCTGGGGAGAAGAGTTCCCTTATCTTGCAGAAAATGAGTATTTTTGTATAAAAGCTCTTCAAAAAGCAGGTATAGAGATACCTCATATAGAGCTCTCTAAAAACAAAAGATTTCTGCTGGTTGAAAAATTTACTTATGATAAAAAAAATGATGTCTATCTGGGTTTTGAAGAGGTTCTGGTGCTTCTTGGGAAAAATAGAGACCAAAAGTATAGTGGTAGCTATGAGCAGGTAGCGAAAATCATCTATGCAGTTACGACTGAAAAAGTTCAGTCGATGGAACAGTTTTATAAAACAGTAGTTATGAGTTATCTTTTAAAAAACGGTGATGCCCACTTGAAAAACTTTGGAGTACTGTATGATAGTGGGTTTAACAATATCCGTTTTGCCCCCGCTTATGATATTGTAAATACAACTGCGTATATTTTCAAAGACAAACCCGCTTTGACGATGTTTGGTAAAAAAGTCTGGTGGGGCAAAAGCGAGCTTATACAGTTTGGTGTAGAGCACTGTTTTTTGTCTCACAGTTGTAGTGTACATGCATATAAAGAGTGTTTAGATGCATTGTATGAGATGAAAAAAGAGTTAAAAGAGTATGTGAAGCATAACAGAGCTTTTAAAGATATTGCTATCAAGATGATTGATAGTTGGGATTTGTCTATCGAGGGGAATACGCACAAGGAGATACCGATTGAAACTATTCGAGATTGGAAAAAAAATAAGAGAGTTTAGAAAAGAAGCTTTCCTGACACAGGAGCAGTTGGCGAAAAAAGCCGGTATAAGTCGTGTAACACTAGGAAAGCTAGAAAGAGGTCAGATGGGAACGGTTTCTGTAAAAACACTAGATATCTTGCTTTTTGTTTTAGGATATGAGATAGAGTTTACTCAAAAAGGTGAGGGATTTGGTATACCGACATTGGATGAGTTGGCGGGAAATTACTAAGCTATGGTAATTTTTAGTAAAATAGGAAGGGTGAACTAAATGTATGCGATAGAATTTGAAGCAAAAATAAAAAACAAAAACTCAAAGCAGTCTCTCTTGACACAACAGGATTTAGATTTGATAGAGATGAGGCACATGAAAGATAATGTTTTAATTTCTACACACAAACCGTAGAAATTAAAAATCCATTTATATAACCATGCCAAGAAAACCAAGAATTGAAAATATAGGATTTCATCATATTATCAACAAGGGTGTTGCAAGGGGTGATATATTTTTTAAAGATAATGATTTTATAGTTCACTCTTTTGATAGAGATAAAAAGTGAAAATCTATCTCTGATAGCAAGACAAATAAATTCAAAATATGCACAATATTTTAATAAAAAACAAAATATAAACTTGGTAAAAATATCGTTAGACTAAAACAACAATCACTGGAGTATTATTTTGATGAGAGTCAAGATATAAAGAGCAGAAATGTAAAGATAAAAGAAGCCATAAATGATGGATATAAACAAAGTGAGATTGTTAGGTATTTAAAACTATCAAAAACTACGATATCTAAAATATGTATGTCAAATATTAGAGTTGTAAACCCAATAATTATAAATAAAAATAGAGTTAGAAGTTTAATTTTGATACACTAATCAAAGAGATTAAAACTAAGGCTTTAAATGCTTGAAGAGTTAAGAGAGTATCAAAGAATCCTTTTTAAAAGATACAACTACACATATAAAAGGTATTTTTATAATAATTTAAATTTTGATAAAAAATTAGTTGGTATAATCGGTGCAAGAGGTGTTGGAAAAACAACTTTTCTTTTACAATACTTAAAAGAGTTAGAGTTAGATTTTAGTAAAAAGTTATATATTAGTGCCGATACGATTACAATTCCTTCACTTTTTGATGTTGCCCATGCTTTTTATAAAGAAGAGGGAAAAGTTTTGGTCATAGATGAGATACACAAGTATAAAAACTTTGAAATCGAGCTAAAAAAAATTTATGATATTTTAGATTTAAAAGTGATTTTTAGTGGCAGTAGTGCTTTAAGTTTAGACCATGCAAAAGCAGATCTAAGCAGAAGAGCAGTAGTTTATGAAGTACAAGGGCTTAGTTTTAGAGAATTTATCGAGCTAAAAAAAGATATTGTGCTACCTAGTTTTATTTTAAAAGAAATTTTAGATAATCATATAGATATCGCTTATAGTTTACTTGAAAAATTTAATCTAACACTACTTTGGAGAGAGTATATAAAATATGGGTATTATCCTTTTTATTTTGATGATAAAGAGGACTACTTAAGCAAACTAAATCAAACAATAAATACTGTTATAGAAGTTGATATACCTTCAATTTTTCCTATCGAATATGATAGTGTGCAAAATTTAAAAAAGTTAGTAAGACTTATATGCGGCTCTCATCCATATACTCCAAATGTTAAAGAACTGCTCTTAAAAATGGATATGAAAGATAACTACAAAGGCTTATACAGGTTTTTAGAGTATCTAAATCGTGCTAAAATATTTAATGTTATTAAATCAAAATCAAGAGGTGATACTATTTTTGTAAAACCTGATAAAATATATTTAAATAATACAAATTTACACTTTGCATATTGTCCAAATAATCAAACAGGAACTTTAAGAGAAGTGTTTACTGTAAGTATGCTAAAAGATAAACATACAATTGAAGTTGCAAAAAAAGGCGATTTTTGGATAGATGCAAAGTATACACTCGAAGTTGGCGGTAAAAACAAATCATTTAAACAGATAAAAGATTTACCAAATAGCTATGTGGTAGCAGATGATATAGAGATAGGAAGTGGCAATAAGATACCTTTGTGGTTGTTTGGATTTTTATATTAGAAAGAGGCTATATTCGCGTTAATGGTGGAAAAATTTTCTTTTCCTCTCTATGCCTAGCAATTAACCTCAATAAATCATCAGCAGTTAATCCTTTTTGTGTATCAATAATACGCATCCAGCCGAGATAACTATCAAGATATTTTGTAGAGACTCCATGAAAACGAACCAACCATCTTTTTAGTCTGCTTCCATAAGCATTTACATTTTGAACATGATAGATTCCTCTAGTATGTTCTTTACCAGCATTGATTGTTTCATGTTCAAAATCAAACATTAGGGCAAAACTTCTATAACTACTTTTACTATCACTACACAAGAGTACATCACGACGGTCTAAGAGTTCAAGCATTACTTCAGAAATAGTACCATCTTGAGAATTTCTTAGTACAGCATCAGTCATATTACCATTTCTATCTCTAGCAATAAGAACAGGTGTATACTGACCTTGTTTTGCCCAACCACCTCGTTTGTGGGGTTCTCTATCAAGGTTATGATTCCCTTTCTCTGATTTCAAAAAATGTGTTTCATCTAATTCTACAATTCCATGTAATTTTTTAGCTTTTACATCTTGTGATGCTTCTAGCATTCTGTGTCTCCATCTAAAAGATGTACGATTAGCTACTTTGCAGTGTTCAGCACTTTTTTCTATGGTTATACCATTTATTAGATCCTGTGCATATTTCTTCCAAACCTCTTTGTGTCTTAATCTTGCTAAAGGTGTTTTTGTTAGGGTGTTAAAAGTCTTGTTACATGCTATACATTTATACCTTTGTATCCCTGATCTAACTCCCCATTTATAAAAAATAGTTGAGCCACAATGTGGACAATTATCTGCAAATCCTGTAACCTCTTCTATAGTTTTTATTGAACACTTTTGTTTGATATGATTTTGTAATTGTTTAGTTTGGGTTGGAGTAAGTTTCTTTAACTGGCTTAACAGCCTATGGAATGCCTTGTTTTGCATATCCTTGCCCTCCTTTTTTGAAGAACTTGTACTTGTATTATATCACTGCGAATATAGCCTTAGAAAGAGAGGGGTCAACTCATATACCACACTGAAGTATTACCTCCGAGATACGGAGACCATACTTCAGTGTGGTATATTTGTACAAGGTTGAAACCTTGCCTCCGAAGATAGATAAACATTTCAATTTGAAATATTTATTACTATGAATCAGATTTTACACTACAATACTTTTAAAATCGTACAGAAAAACTCAATGAGCAAATTATATAGAAAATTACCACATATCGATAGGTTAGAAAACTACCAATTTGTCACTATTAGAACTCATGATAGCTTAGATAGTTATCTAAAAAAGATAGAATCTCTGGATATTTTAAATGCAAAAAAACAGATGCATATAGATAACTATTTAGATAATTCTAAAAAAGGGAGGTATTTTGATGGTGAAGTGCTTGAGTATTTTCGATCATTTTTACTATCTTTGGATAAAAAACTTTTTGAGCTAGTTGCATTTTCTATCATGCCAAACCATCTTCATAGGCAGATTCGACTCATAAGCGAATACCCTTAACCAAAACTATAGCATCTAAACCTGTAAGTTCCATAAAAGCCTCATAAGGAGTTGCATAATCAAGACACTTTCTAGGTCTTGAATTCAACCTG
>JAMOMX010000431.1 GCA_027066935.1 Sulfurimonas sp.
GCAAAACTGATTTATGATATGACTAGGGATGTTGATTGGAATGAGTTGGAGGGGATGGTTTTAATGAATCATGGTCTTTTTACTTTTAATGATGATGCTAAAAAATCTTATGAAAAAACTATAGAGTTAGTTGATAAGGCTGAAAAATATATAAGTGAGATCCTGGATCGAGTTCAGGATGACGAAAAATTACCTGAGGTTAACAATAAGTGTCATTCTGAACTTGATTCAGAATCTAGTATCAACTTACTAGAATTAGCAAAAATTAGAAAAGAAATCTCCACGCTTAAAGGTTGTGCTACTATCTCTATTTTGAATGATTCAAATTTAGCATCATATTTCTCAAAACAAAATATAGAACAAATTGCAACACAAGGTCCACTAACTCCTGATCATGTAATTAGAACTAAAAGAGTACCTGTTATTTTAGGCAATGATTTTAAAAGTGATTTAGCAAACTATATTAAAGATTATGAACAATATTTTTTAGATAACAAAACAGATGAAACTCTTTTAAATCCAACTCCAAATTTTGCAATACTTAAAAATAATGCAACTTTATCTTTTGGAAAAAATGCAAAAGAGGCAAATATTATAAAAGATATAAATGAACATACATTTGAAGCAATTTTAAAGGCTGAAAAACTTGGTGGTTATAAAGCTCTTAGTGCTGCAAATATTTTTGAAGTTGAGTATTGGTCTTTAGAGCAAGCAAAACTAAAAAAAGGTGGTAGTGCACCTGAATTTAATGGTAAAGTAGCACTGGTTACGGGTGGAGCTAGTGGGATAGGTCTTGCAATTGCTAAAATGTTAAACTCTCGTGGGTGTGCAGTTGTTGTTTTAGATGTTAACCCTGAAGTGGAAAATATTTTTGATAAAGCAGATATGATTGGAGTTAAGTGTGATTTAACTTTTAGTGATGATATTAAAAAAGCAGTTGAACTTACAGTTAAAAATTTTGGTGGAATTGATATAGTTGTAAGTAATGCAGGTATCTTTACCCCAAGTGAAAACTTAGACTCCTTAAGTGATGAGAATTGGCAAAAAAGTATGAACATAAATCTTACCGCTCATCAGAAGTTAATTAAAGAGACAGCTCCATTTTTAAAGCTTGGAATAGACCCTGCCATTGTGATGGTAGCATCTAAAAACTTTCCAGCTCCTGGAAAGGGCGCTGCTGCTTACTCAGTGGCAAAAGCTGGACAAACTCAACTTGCAAGAATCGCAGCGTTAGAGCTTGGCGAATTTGGAGTAAGAGTAAATACTCTACATCCCCATGCTGTGTTTGATACTGCAATATGGACTGATGAAGTTCTTCAAAACAGAGCTAAAGCTTATGGCATAAGTGTGGAGGAGTATAAAACAAATAATGTACTCAAAACAGAGGTAAAATCTAATGATGTAGCGGAACTCGTTTGTGCTATGGCTAGTAAAGTTTTTGCAAAAACAACAGGTTCTCAAGTTGCTATTGATGGTGGTAGTGACAGAATTATTTAGATTATAATATTTTGTAAAGCTCTTATAAAGAACAAATAAAGTAACATCTCGTCTTTAATGTGGAAAATAGCTGGCTTTTAGTCAAAATTAAAGTCTATTTTCCAAACTAGTTTATTTGGAGGCATCTAAATAAACTGATAATAATTCTAAGGAAATTTTATGTATTTATTTACAAGTGAAGTTGTTAGTCCTGGACATCCTGATAAAGTTGCAGATATTATTGCAGATAGTATAGTTGATAAGTTGATTATAGGGGATTCACAATCTCGTGTAGCTTCTGAGGTTTTTGTTGCTGGTAGGCATGTAGTTATTGGTGGCGAAGTTACATCAAACACAAAAATTACAACAGAGGGATATGAAAAAATTGTCCACGATACACTTGTAAATATAGGTTATGATGGAAATCCTTATTTTACACCCCAAGAGTGTCTTCATCCTGAAAATGTAGATGTTCAAGTTCTTTTAAATGAACAATCACCAGATATCAACCAAGGTGTTGATCAAGAAGATGGTGAGACAGGTGCTGGTGATCAGGGTATTATGTTTGGTTATGCAGATATTGAAACGGCAGAGTATATGCCATCAGCTATTACATATGCTAGAGTATTAATGCAAAAAGTATATGAATATGCAAAAGCTAATCCATCAAAACTTGGAGTAGATATTAAAACTCAAGTAACTATGGATTATGGTAAAAAAGATAATTTTGAGTCTTGTAAACCACAAAAAATTCATACTATTGTTGTGTCAGCTCCATGTGTCTCTAGTATGGATATTACAACTGTGAGAGCTTTAATTCAAGGGCTTATTGATGATGCTGGACTTCCAAATAATCTGTATGATAAAGATGATTGTATAATCCATATAAATCCAACAGGAAAATATATATCTCACTCACCTTTACACGATTCAGGTTTAACTGGTCGTAAACTTATTGTTGATAGTTTTGGAGGTTATTCACCTATTGGTGGAGGGGCTCAAAGTTCTAAAGATTATACTAAAGTTGATAGAAGTGGTCTTTATGCGGCTAGATATATTGCAAAACATATTGTAGCTGCTGGACTTGCAAAAAAATGTGTAGTTCAACTCTCTTATGCTATAGGGGTTGCAAAACCAACTTCTGTAGCAGTAGATACTTATGGTACATCTATCGAGGCTATAGATGATGATAAACTATCAACATTTGTAGATGAAAAATTTCCTTTAACACCTAACTGGATTACTTCAAGATTTAATCTTGACAAACCAAGTAAAGATACTTTTCTTTATGCAGATGTAGCTGCTCGTGGGCAGGTTGGTCAAAGTGATTACCCTTGGGAAAAACTAGATGATCTTGAAGAATTTGAGGCTTTAAAAAAATAATATGAACAGGGTTTCTTTCAAAGAAGCATTAGCTTTATATGATTTAGATTTGTTTGAGCTTGGCGAAATGGCGGATATTATTCGCCAAGACAAACATGGTAAAAAAACTTACTTTAATATAAATCGTCACATAAATCCTACAAATATTTGTGCAGATGTATGTAAATTTTGTGCATACTCTGCTACTCGTAAAAATCCAAACCAATACACTATGACCCATGAAGAGATTTTAAAGATTGTAAAAGATGTAGATTCTCGTGGAGCTAAAGAGGTTCATATTGTATCTGCTCATAATCCAAATGCTGGACTTAATTGGTATTTGGAGATTTTTAAAAAAATTAAAACTGCATTTCCACACATCCATGTAAAAGCTTTAACTGCCGCAGAAATCGATTTTTTAGCTCGTGAGTATGATAAAACTTATGATGAAATAATTGATATGATGGTTGAAAATGGGGTTGATAGTTTACCTGGTGGTGGTGCTGAAATTTTTGATGAGAAAGTTCGTGAGTATATTTGTAAAGGTAAAGTGACAAGTGAACAATGGTTAGATATTCATCAAAAATGGCATGAGAGAGGGAAAAAAAGTAATGTAACTATGCTTTTTGGACATGTTGAGAGTCGTGCAAATAGAATTGACCATATGATGAGAATTCGTGATTTGCAAGACAAAACAGGTGGTTTTAACTCTTTCATACCACTTGTATATCAAACACAAAACAACTATTTAAAAATTGAGAATGATATCACTGCAAATGAGATACTAAAAACTATGGCAATCTCACGTATAGTGCTAGATAATGTACCAAATTTAAAAGCATATTGGGTTACTTCAACTGTAAACTTAGCCCTTGTTGCTCAAGAGTTTGGAGCAAATGACTTAGATGGAACAATAGAAAAAGAGCTTATTAACTCAGCTGCTGGAGCTGCTAGTGCTAATGGAGTTAGTGTAAAGGATTTTACAAACCTTATCAAAAACAGTGGTTTTAGACCAGTTGAGCGTGATAGTTTATATAATGAGATAAAAGAGTGGTAGGATGAATATATCGGTTATAATACCAACATATAACCGATATAAATTTTTACAACGAGCTTTAGAGTCTGTCTATACTCAAACTTATAAACCAAATGAAGTTATCGTCATCGATGATGGTTCAAACGATGAAACTTCAACAATCAAAAAATTATTTCCACATATTAAATATATTTATCAAAAAAATAGTGGTGTTTCAAGTGCAAGAAACTTAGGAATAAAAAATGCCACGAATGAGTGGGTAGCATTTTTAGATTCAGATGACACTTGGCATAATAATAAGCTTCAAAAACAAGTAGATTTTCATAAAGAAAATCCAAATATTAAGATGAGCTATACAGATGAGTTGTGGATTAGAGATAATCAAGAAGTGAAAATTCCAAAAAAATTTAAAAAATATGGTGGACATATTTTTGAAAGATGTTTAGGTCACTGCATAATTGCTCCATCCTCTGTTGTGGTTCATAAAAAGATTCTGAATCAAGTTCAGAATGACGGTTTGGTATTTGATGAAGAACTAGAAGTTTGTGAAGACTATGACCTTTGGCTTCGTGTAGCATGCAAGGATGAGATTGGATTGGTTGATGAAAAACTTATAACAAAATATGCTGGTCATGAAAATCAGCTTAGTTTTAAGTATTGGGGAATGGACAGATTTAGAGTTATTGCTTTGGAAAAACTAATATCTAAGATTCCCAGTCAAGCTGAGAATGACAAAGTTGGGATTGAAAATGACTCCTCTTCGTCATCCTCGGGCTTGACCCGTGGATCTAAATACACACTAATTAAAAAAGAACTAATAAAAAAATATAACTTACTGCTAAAAGGTGCTATAAAACATGATAGAATACAAAAAATAAAATTTTATGAAATAAAACTAAGAGAACTGAATGAATAACTTAACACAAGAAACAAAATTAACAATATTATATATTTTTATTGCTTTTACCTTTTCGGTAGCTATGCGTATGATTTGGGTGTACCATTTTAATGGATATGAGTCGTTTATGTTTAACGGTCAATTTATGATAAATACTAATGATGGATATTTTTGGGCAGAGGGAGCTAGGGACATACTTAGTGGAGTCTCTCAAGATAATGATTTATCTCCAACAACTTTAGCTGCATCACAATTAACAGCCTTTTTTGCATATATTTTGCCATTTTCGTTTGAATCAATCATACTTTATATGAGTGTATTTTTAAGCTCATTAGTTGTAATTCCAATTATTTTAATTGCAAAAAACTTTAAAAATTTAGAGATGGGTTTAATCGCAGCACTTTTAGCTAGTATAGCTTGGAGTTATTACAACCGTACAATGGTCGGATATTTTGATACTGACATGTTAAACATTGTATTTCCAATGTTTTTACTTTGGTCAATAATATGGGCTATAAATACAAATCAAGATAAATATATATTAATTGCAGCATTAGATGTTTTACTTTATCGTTGGTGGTATCCACAAAGTTTCTCTTTAGAATTTTCTTTTTTTGGTTTAATCTTGCTCTACACGCTAATTTTTGATAGAAAGAATCTTTATAATTATAAGTTTCTTGCTATCATAATGTTGGCTATGATTAATTTTGATGGATATATCAGATTATTGTTAGTGTTGGTTGCTTTTTTTATTTTTAAACAAGAAAAACTTCAAAAATATGTTTATCATATTTTAGGTATCTCTATCGCTCTATTTTTTATATCTGGTGGATTTGCACCTATTTGGAGTTTACTTAAAAGTTATGTCTTTACTCAAGATGTAATAGCTACTAAAGAAGGATTAGGTTTACATTTTTATTCAGTTATGCAAACAATTCGTGAAGCTGGAAAAATCCCTTTTGAAGTTTTTGCAAACCGTATTAGTGGACATAGTGTTACTTTTATCCTT
>JAMOMX010000432.1 GCA_027066935.1 Sulfurimonas sp.
ATTTAGATTATCATTTTGTGTATAGATTCCATTTTCATCGTAGGTACCTGTAGCTAGTGTAGCACCTTCTAGGTGTGTATTTCCGTCTACTGTTATATCTGCACTCTCTGAGATGAAAGATGACTCTCGTACATGTTATGTAAATTTATTTTTTAAAATCTTTTTCTGTTTTTTCTTTACCGTAAACTATTTTATTATCGGTTAAATCTTTTATCCAATAATTTATAATGCTATCATAAATAATATAATCAATAAAATATTCATGATTTGACTTATACATTATTTCTTTAAAATACATTGTAGCCATACTATTATTAGCGTAATATTTAATAGATATTGAATGATTACCTTCATCAACTATAACGGAATATGTTCTATTACTTATTATATATGGTAAAAATAATTGAAATTTACTAGTTGTTTCTTCTCCATCCACTTTCCATACTAATAAACCATCTGCTACTTTTATTATTGCACTTTGAGTTTCAATATTTTTGCCAACTTTAAGTGGAGTATAGGAGGATTTCATTTCTCCATTAATAAACTTTGAGCTACAACCTGTAAAACTTAGTATGATAAGCAATATCATCACTGTTATGCTTATTCTTTTCATTTTCTTCCTTCGTATAAATTTAAATAAATAGTCATATTTTATATAACGACTATCTCGCTCCCAGTCACAACATTAAAATCCACTTAATTTCTTAATTATAACCAACTATTTTAATATAATTTAAGCAACTAAGTCATTATAATCACTTTTTTCTTATGTTGTACTGTTTTATGTATATCTTCTGGTGCAAGTTGCATATTTGAAGGTGAACTTTGAGCATTATGGTGCCAAGTAAAACCTTCAATTATAATAATTCAGTGATACCCCGCACCCTTGAGTCGGGGTTGTTCATTTGGGAAATTAGTTTTAACTTAGTCTTCTATACAACGAACACTTTGAGCAAAAACTCTATTATCAGAATATCTCTGAGCTGCATCTTCGTTAATTGCATAACTAAAAATTTTAGATGAATTTATATCGTCTATAGTAGTTGATAATAAATATATCTCATCTCCTGCTCTTTTAAGCTCACCTACATTATTTTTATATCCAGCAGCAGGTATATTTAAGTTATTTATTGAACCATCCCGTTGATTAGAAATATTTTCAGCTTCAAGCTCATTAATAGTCGGAACCCTAAAGTCCACAGGACAAACTGAACTTCCATCTGTAGCCGACCAATTCGCAGCACGTTGAGTTCCATCTAAATCGACACTAACCCAGTCAAAATTATCTGCTGAAAATGCAGCTATAAATCGAGAACCTGAGTTATCTATATCAGTTGCCAAAATATCACTTACAAGACTGTTTGCTTGCTCATGTCCATCTATACCTCTTCCCCATTGAAAATAATCTCCATAACAATCTTCAGTCCGATATGATCTACATACTTCAGTAGATCCAATATTTCTATCCAACCATTTTCTGCCCGTATCTTCAGACACTATAACACCATATTCTAATTCATCGTGAGTAACTAAACTCTCTACAACGGTAATATAAACAGAATCTGGTCTAGAATTTTCTATTCCATCGTTTACAATTAATTCTATAGCATACTCACCGGGTATATCAGCAATAAAACTTGGTGTAGCTGATGTTTCATTTATCAAAGTTGCATTACTTTGATTCGGAGTAGTTTTAATCCTCCAGCTATATGTCAAAGAATCACCATCTTCATCAGTACTTTCTCCACCATTTAACATTATAGTATCCGAAACCACAAAAGTTGTATTTCCTGTAACTTTAGCTTCAGCTTCAGGCTGTTTGTTAAATAAGTTATCAGAATCTAAATTTGAATCTATATCTGTATCCTCACACCCTAAAAATAATGTAGAAGCCATTATTAAACTTATAAAAATCCCACTTTTCATTTATTAACCTTAAATATTATATTTGATTGAACTTTAACGATTAGAACTTTTGACTATGTTGAGCAAATATGTAATTACCTCAACTTTCACACATACAAAAGCCAAGTTTAACCCCATAAACAGGCGCATTAAAGTATAATTCTTTACCACAAATAGTTATACAAGGGCTTCTTTATGAGTTAAACGAATATTATCACAGATGCAATAAATAGAAAGTTAAATAATCCAATTTTACAAGCACTAAAAGAGATAAAGATTACATCAATATTGAAAAAAAGTTCATTTAATAAAAAAGATGGTGCAAGTAATTACACTATCTTTTTGCACTTCATTTATATGATAATAATGAATAAAAAAATATCAATTTTTATGAAACAAAGTAAAGATTCTTTGAAAAAAGATACTTATTATCGAATGCTAAAAAATGAAAAGTATAATTGGCAAAAACTTCTTTTGCTCAGTAGTGCAAAGCTTATTAATTTAGTTGCACCACTGCAAAAAAGTATAGAAGAGAAGCTTTTTATAATTGATGATACAAATGAAGACAAAACAACTATAAAACCATTAATAGAATCTATTTAATTCTTATCAAAACAACAAGACGAAAAAGAGCTACTTACATTAAAATCAGATACACATACTGTTCTACAACTCTTAACTTTGGATTTGCTAAAGAAGAGAATAGAATAGAATTTATGAAGCACTTATGGTAAGAATTTCTCTTTCATTAATCTCTTATAATCTTGTGAGTTATATCAATCGTATAAACCATGAACCACAAACATTAGGTGGTTTATAGTATGTATATTGTAAGTAAGTGGGCATAAATAATTTCATAACTAATGAGAAAAGAATCTATGAAATTATTTATGCCCTCTTGGATAGATATACTTGTTAAGTAATAATTTTGTTTATTTGTTGTAACATCATCATATGAAATACCATAATAATTTTAATCCAATTATCTCTGATGAAGATATATTTAATGAGATTGTAAAAGAGAAAGAGGACATAGGTTATTATAATCTTGTTCATCAAGATACCACAGCTTTTAAAGACTATGCTTCATCGATTAAACAAACAAATATAGTGATTATAGGGATAGGTGGAAGTACACTTGGTACTTATGCAATTTATAAATTTTTAAAATACTCAAAAACACTTTCTAAGCAACTTTATTTTTTAGAAACAACAGATCCTATAGATATAAAATCAAAAATCAATTCAATTGATTTAGAAGATGCTCTTTTTATTGTGATATCAAAATCTGGAACCACAATAGAAACAATTTCAATATTTAAATATATAAACTCTTTAATAAAATGTGATAAAAACAATACGGTAGTTATAACAGAATCTGATTCTAAATTAAATAAATATGCAAAAGTAAATAAAATAAAAACTTTTGAAATTCCAAAAAATGTTGGTGGTAGGTTTTCGGTATTTAGTGCTGTAGGGCTCCTTCCTTTAGCTATAATTGGTATAGATATAGATAAGATACTAGAGGGGACAAAAGAAGTATATGATTCATTTTTTGAAAAAAAAGAAAGTTATTTTAGATTAATAAATAAAGCTAAATTTTTTGTTGAGTACAAAAATAATTTTAATATAAATGTAGTTTTTTCTTACTCTTCAAGACTTGAAGGTTTTAACAAGTGGTATATGCAATTGTGGGGAGAGTCTTTAGGAAAAATAGATATTAATCATACAAGGCAAGGTTTAACTCCAATAGGAATAATTGGACCAATTGACCAACACTCCTTTTTACAACTAATTGTTGAGGGAAGAAGAGATAAAACATTAACAATTATAAAAGTAGATAATTTTGCAAGTGATTTGAATATCCCTCATGTTAGACTTGAGGGGTTAGAAGAGTTAGATTATATTGATACAAGAAAGTTTTCTGATCTAATAAACATGCAAGCAGATTCCACGATAGAGTCCTTAAGTAATCTAAATGATATCCCATATGACATTATTATAATTGATGCTGTAAACGAAAAAAGCATATCTAGTCTAATGTATGAATATGAACTTTTAACTTCAGTAGTTGCTAAGTTTTTATATATAAATGCTTATGATCAACCAGGAGTTGAAGCTGGAAAAGTCATTTTAAAAACTAAATTAAAAAATTATTCTAAAGCAGATAATGTAAATGGTGACCCAGAGGAGAGTTGAGTTGTATCCTCCAATAAGGCTTTTCTTATAATTGATTTTTAGTGTTTGTTAAGAGCAATACCTTTAACTCCTTAATATCATCCCTTAATCTAGAAAGTTCCTCTTTTGAAGTGTTTTCATTTTTATGAACCTCCTCTATTATATTGGTCTCTTCCTCTTTATTTATCTCTGCCATTGCATCAACTACTATAGCTATTATAAGATTTATCATAATAAATGTAACTATAAATATAAATGGAACAAAAAATGTCCAGGCATATGGATGTACTTCCATAATTGGCCTAACAATTCCCATAGACCATGATTCTAGTGTCATTATTTGAAACAGTGTATAAAAAGATTCTCCTAAAGTACCAAACCATTGGGGAAATGTATCACGATAAAGCTGTGTAGCCATAATCGCAAATATATAAAATATTAGAGTGATAAGCGCTGCTATAGAGGCCATACCAGGTATTACACTAACTAGAGCTACTACAACCTTTTTCATTTGTGGTATTATGGTTATAAGCCTAAGTAATCTAAACACTCTTAATATTCTTAAAATCTCTAATCCTGCACTAGCAGGGACTAGTGATATAGCAACAATAGAAAAGTCAAATAAGCTCCATGGATCTTTAAAAAAGGAAACTCTATATACATATATCCTAAGAATTATCTCTATTGTAAAGGTGATTATGACAAACTTATCAAAACCATTTATATATAAACCATACTCATACATAAAATCTTTTGAAGTCTCAAACCCCATTGTGATACCATTTAGAACTATAAGAGCGATAATGAAATTTTTAAATTTATTACTATCTACAATATTTTTTATTACATTATACATCTAACACCTTCAAAGATAAAATTTTGTGGAATTTTATCTAATAAAAACAAATACTTCTACAATATGCTAAGTTATATTTCAATATCTTGATTTTGAATTTCAATACTAAAACAAATTCCTGCCCCAACAATATTTTTTACATATAATTTACCAAAATGATGATCTTCTATAATCATCTTAGACATATACAAACCTAATCCTGTACCATTTTTATCATGTTTTGTGGAGAAATAAGGATCAAAAATTTTATCAATAATTTTATCAGAAATTCCACCTCCATTATCATATATTTCTATTTTAAAACCATCTTCAATATCTTGTGTAGTTATTTTTATCATTGGATTTTCAGTTTTTTGATATTTAAAGTTGTCTTGAGCATTATTAATTATATTTAAAATAACTTGCATAACTTCACTATCAAAAATTTCATATAAATTATTTGAATTGCACTCTTTAATTACTTTTACCTTATCAGCTATTAAAGATCTCTCTATAATTTTTAATGCTTTTAAAACTGTATCATTGATTGAAAATAATTTTTTCTCTTTATTTGGTTTATAGAAATCTTTAAAATCATTAATAGTTGTAGTTAAGTTTTGTGTTAAATTTTCTATATCATCTAGTCCCTTTTTAAAATATATTGTGTGTTCTTTCCTACCTTTTTCATCCTCTAAATCAAATGTTTCTAACTCTATCTTCATTTTTAAATCAATTGAAGTTGATGAAATAGCAGACAATGGTTGTCTCCACTGATGAGCAATCATACTTATCATCTCTCCCATTTGAGCAAGGCGTGATTGATAAAGCATATGTTTATCTTTTTTTAAATTTCTAGCAACTTCATACTTTATTCTTCTTTCTAAATCTCTTGTTAACTCTTCTAGTTTTAATTCAATTTGTTTTCTTTTTTCTATATCTCTCCAAGCTATATGGATAATATCTTTAGAATTTTGTACTATTTTTGTCAAAACAACTTCAACCCAAAAATCTTTACCATCTGCTTTTGTATGAACACACTCTAAAGTATGAGAACCTTTTATAAAAGCTAGATTTATCATTTTATTAGCTTTATCAAATGATTTTTCTCCATCAGGTTGATATGTTGGACTTAACTTCGATGGGTTAGTTTTTAAAAACATCTCTTTATTTGTGTATCCAAGCATTTTTACAACAGATTCATTACAATCTATAAACTTTCCATCTTCAAATAAGAGTATCCCATCTGTTGATTTTTGATAGAGACTTTCAAAAGAATCTTTTTGATCTTTAATCTCTTTAAGTGATTCAGATAACTTTAAAGTCATTAGATTAAAACTATTTGCTAACTGTTCTATCTCATCATTTGTATCAATATTTATTCTTTTTGTATAATCACCTTTTGATATTAATTGTGATGCTTTAATTAAAGAGTAAATTGGTTTTGTAATCTGCGAAGATATATACCGAGAAACTAAATAAATAATAATAGTAGTAATTAATAAAAACAATAATAACGTTCTTAAAAAAACTTTTTTACTCTCATACAGATCATCATAAGAATATTCATTTATTAATATCCAATTAACTCCATAAATATTTACATCTTCTCGAGTTATAAAAAATTTTTCATTTGAAATATCTCCATTTTTTAAAATTTCTAAATTTATTTTATGTTTTAGTGCTAACTTATCATCAGATATATTTGTTCTAAGAAAACCATCAGCTCCAACTAAATAACTGTTGTGAGCTTCTTGTTCTTCAAATATAGAAAATATATTGTCTAATTTTATTTGTACAGCAAATACACTCTCTGCTGCCCCATCTTTAGCAAAGATAGGAGCTAGGATAAAGCCTGTAATATTTTTATTTGATGGTTCATAATACTCTAGATCTGAAAAATAGATTTTTTTATTTTTTAATGTTTGTCTAAAAGTTTCAGCAAATCTAGTTTTAGAGTATGGGCCATCTAAGAGATTTGTACCAAAGTCTCTCTCTTTTTTATAGCTAAACGAAATATTTCCATCTTTAGAAATTTTAAATATATTATATATATAAGGATAATTTTCATATATGTTAAATATATTTTTTTCATCAAAAGTTTGTGCCCAGTTTAACACATCTGCTTTGCGGAAGCTAAACCAGTTATGAATATATCTTTTTTGTAACTCTGAGGAGTATTTTAACTCTTTACTAACAGACTCTTTTAATATATTTGAATTATGATTATAGCTATATACTGCAAAAACAATAAGTGGAATTAAAGATAAAATTAAAAACCATGTCATTATTTTAAGAGATAAAGACGATTTAGTAAAAAAAAGTTTATTGATTTTTAAAAACATTTTATTTCCTAAAAATCAAAAATATCATCCAAGTTTTCATCTACCTCTTCCTCTTTTTGTGTCCACATATTAGTAATTGTGCGTATGTCATTGATTATGGAAGCATCTAAAGAATTTATTTTATTTTCATCTCCAGAAGATAAATCAATATGCCATTTATCAAGAACATATGTAAAGGTCTCTAAAAGCATAAATATATTTTTAATATTTTCAATATTATCAGGAAGAGGATTTTCTTTTAAAGTTATTGAAAAACCTGTCATTGCCACTGAAAGTTCATCAAAGATAGTATAAAATGAGAGTACTGAAGCATATTTAGAAAATAATGATATCAATTCATCTAGTGAGTCTATATCGGTTTCATAAATATTATTAATAATTTTAATTATAACAACATCTATCTCCGATAATATCTCTTTTAATTCATACAGATCATCTTCTATAAGCAGTTTAAGCTGTTCTGTTTTTTGCTCTTTCTCTTGAGCTTCTAGCTTTGCTTGTTCTTGTTCAACTTTAGTTTTTTCTTTAGATTTATTCTTGGATTCTATAATTTGTTTTTTATTGATAACTGTATCAAGCATTCTAAGTGATTTGCTTAACTCTCTGTTTTGCTCTTCAAGTTTTATATTTAATTCTTCAATTTTAGTTATATGTGATTCAACAAAAATACGGTCACTTATTGCTCTTGATATTCTATATAATGCATTATTTAATTTTTCATGTTTGATTGGTTTTGTTACAAACCCAGAAATACCAATATCAATAGCCTCTTGTAGTTTTTGAATCTCATTATGCGCAGTTGTAATAATTATAGCTTGCATATCATTCTGGATTAAAATTTCTTCACTCATCTCCATACCATTCATTTTTGGCATATTTATATCAGTAATCACTAAATCATAATAAGAACCATTCTTTTTATGATAATCTTCGTATAATCTTAAACCCTCTTGTCCATCATGTGCAGTATCTACACTTTTAAAATAATTATCAAAAACTTTTTTTGTAGATTCCAAAAGAATACTATCATCTTCAACATATAAAATATTAAGTACTTTAGTATACTGAATCATTGTTTTTATATTATGCAATATGATTCTCCGTTATTTATTTCATAACTATAACATTTATTTTTTGCATCTACCTTAAAGTTTGTATCTATGTCAATTAATTCAACCTAACTCTTACTGATTGTTCATGAGCACTCAAACCTTCTGTTTTTGCAATAAGCGCACACTCTTCACCTATCTCACCTATCCCTTTTTTTGAAAAATAGATTATAGAAGTTTTTTTCATAAAATTTTCAACTCCAAGAGGAGAATAAAATTTTGCCGTCCCACCAGTTGGAAGTGTATGATTTGGTCCAGCCATATAATCACCTATAGCTTCAGGGGTGAAGTGCCCTAAAAAAATTGCTCCAGCATGTTTAATTAATGGTAATAGTTCAAAAGGAGATATTGTTGCAATTTCTAAATGTTCTGGTGCAATTTCATTCATTAAATCAATAGCTTCTTGCATTGTCTGTGTTACTATGATAGCTCCACGATCCTCTATAGATTTTCTTGCTATCTCTTGACGAGGAAGTTTTACTAACCAATTTTGCAACTCTATCTTCACTTCATCTGCTAATTTTTGAGATGGAGTTATTAATATAGAGCTA
This sequence comes from Sulfurimonas sp., assembly GCA_027066935.1. GTDB lineage: Bacteria > Campylobacterota > Campylobacteria > Campylobacterales > Sulfurimonadaceae > Sulfurimonas. Next base: position 8,921 of record JAMOMX010000432.1, read on the forward strand.
GCCATCTCATCATGCTCAGCTTGGGAGAGCAAATCTATTGCTAAGTGAGAAGCATTAGCGGAATCATCAGCTAAAATACCAATTTCACTTGGTCCTGCAATCATATCTATATTTACTTCACCAAAAACCATTTTTTTAGCAGTAGCTACAAAAATATTTCCAGGTCCTGTGATTACATCAACTTTAGGAATATTTTCTGTCCCATAAGCCATCGCTGCAATTGCTGATGCTCCACCAACTTTATATACTTCATTAACTCCACAAAGATGACATGCTGCAAGTAAAAGCTCATTTGGCTCATTATCTGGTGTTGGTGTACAAACAATGATTTTTTCAACTCCCGCAACTTGAGCAGGGATAACATTCATAAGAAGTGAAGATGGATAAGCAGCTTTCCCACCGGGAATATATAACCCTGCACTATCAACTGGAGTTACTCTCTGACCTAAAATTGTTCCATTTGGCTCATCATCAAACCATGATTTTGGTTTTTGTTTTTCATGATAAATTTTAATTCTGTCATATGATAGATGAAGAGCTGATTTTAGTTTTTCATCAAGATTTTCATAGGCTTTGCTCATTAACTCCGTTGAGATTTTTAAATCTTTATCATCTTTTGGAGTCCAATTATCAAACTTTGAAATATGTTTAAACAAAGCTTTATTTTTATCTTGTTTTATCTCATTAATAATGTCGCCAACTACGGAACTAACATTATCAATATCCATTTTTCCTCGTCCTAGCAACTCTTGAAATTCTGCTTTAAAATTAGTGTTTTTTGAGCTTGTAAAAATCATTTTATATCTTTCTCTTTTTGATATTTGTCAAATTGTACTTTAACTATAGATAAAACTTCTAAAAAGTCTTCTGGTACAATTGCACCTATTAACGGATCATACATCACTTCATTATTTGGAAGTAAAAACCAAATAGTAGGAGTTGATGGTCTATAGAGACTTTTTGGAATGAAGTCACCCTCATCTGAATAAGCTACTACTGATATAAAATTTCGATTTAAAAACTCTATAACTTTTGTATCTTTAAATGTATTTTTATCAAGTGCTATACAATTTTTACAAGAATGACTAGCGCTTACAAATAAAAGAGGTTTATTTTGCTTTTTAGCAATACTTAACCCATCATCATAATTTTTTGCCCATCTAATTTCAGAAGCAAAAACACTAACTATCAATAATATACTTATTACAAAAATTCTACCCATATTTTTTTACCTTTTTTAAGAGTTCTTTTGCACAATCAAATGCACTTTTATTTGTCACATCTATAACGACATCTGCTAGTTTTAGATACTCAGGACGCCTCAAATCATATAACTCTTTTGCTTTTTTTAAATCACTTAGCAGTGGACGCTTTTTTAATTTTCTTATGGCATTTGGATGTTTTTTTATACGCTTTATTATAGATTCAAAAGGGCTATCAAGTAATACTACTATACCTATATTTTTAAGTTTTTTTTGTTTATAAAAACCACCACCTGTAGATATAAGGGTGTTTTTTACACTTGAGCTTAACCATAAAGATACTTTTTTTTCCAAATCTCTAAAATAAGACTCTCCATCCTCTTCAAATATTTTTTTAATACTTTTATTTTGCATAGATTCTATTAAATCATCAGTATCGATTGCTAAATAATCTGAGTGTTTTGTAACCTCGCGAGCTATACTGCCCTTGCCTACACCCATAAAGCCTATAAGTATAACATTGTTATGACTTGACATTTAGTTCTTCCCCTCCCCTATATAATGCTTTATAATTCTACACATCCATATTAAATGCAGACATATCAAAATCTGGTTTTGTTTTTATTATTTTCACATATACTAATACTGGCTTTATAATATTATATTCTAAAAGTACCATACTTAAAATAAATGATAATGCGCTGTATACTAAAATATCTGGATAAAAATATGAAAAAATAAATCCTAATATCGATAATAAATAAAGAACAAATTGTACAATTAATATTTTTTTATTTGTCATCTCATTCATTGTTGGTATATTCATATATCCTTTAGCATTTAGATGAAACCATACTAAAAATGGCACTATCTTATAAAGCATACCTATCATTATACTTAAAATAAATCCACCACCTATAATTATAGAGATAATTACTATATACTCATCATCCAAATAGCTATTAAACATCCAAGCAAAAAATCCTATACTCATAAAGATGCAGGAGGTTCTCCAATACCAAACCGTTACATCAGATGTTGGTCGACGACGATTATTTAACTTCACCCATACAGCTGATGCAAAAGCAAAAAAGAATAAAGATATCCATGTTTTTGCTATATACTCATACTCTGGGTAAAATATATTTAAAAAAGCCCACACAAGAAGACCTGCTGATATTATATGCACCACTCTTCGCTTACAAAAGGGCTTAAATCTTGGTGCTACATAAAACATTGGGATCACTTGAAAGGCTACACCTATTATCAAAATGCCAACAAAGCCAAAAATCGCCCATACACTATGTATATCTGCCACTATTAAATGGATATGTGTGATTGTGCCTGAAGAATACCCAAATAAAAGGTAACCACCTATAAGTATACTTATTGTTGCAAAAATTAAACTGGTATTAATAGCTTTTACTGTTGGGGAGAAATTATCTACATCCCTCAAAGCTATCAACATAGGTATTAGCAATATTAAAAAACCAAAAATTAAAAATATAGCTGCTAATAAATTTATAAATGGTGATGAAAAATAAAGCCCATAGACCATAAACACTACACCAAATACTAATGCAATATGTGAGTATAAAGTTATAATTTTAACTTTATAAATTTTTACACCAGCTAAAACTGGTAACATTTGCATCAAAGCACCTAACATTACAAAACCTAAAAATCCTATTGTTATAGCATGCGTTATTGCAATACTCTCAATACTATATCTACTAAAAAGAGTAGAACTCTCACTTAATAATATTAAAAAACCTGCCAAAATTGCAAAAAGTGGAGCTGTTAAAAAAAATCGCAACGGTGCTGATATTGGTGGTGCTTGATCTGTACTTAGGCCTGCTAATTCCATAAAAAACTACTCAACTATCATTGAGTCCATCATTTGCACTATTCTATCTGACTCTGCACTTAGATGTTGTTGTGCCATTGTATATAGCATTTGTTCCTCTTTCATATTGTGTTGTTGCAATAAAATCATTAATGTTTCGGTAGTTCCAAAAAATCTATCTTTATTCTCCTCCTCAATAGCGTCTAACAACTGTTTCATTAAACCTCTCATTTGTTCATGCTCATGCCTCATCATCGCTGTTGGACCTTGAGTCATTCCAGTTTTTTGCTCAAATTCAGCAAACATAACACGCTCTTCCATTTGAAAATGTCTCTCACTCGCATCTATAAATTTTTTAGTTATCTCTTTTGCAGCTTGTAATGATGTGCTTGCTGCCTCTTCCATCGATGCAAAAAGTTCATCACAACTACGGTGATCAGCTGTTAAATACTCTTGTATTGTACTCATTCTTAGTATCCTCTTGTTATAAAATTGTTTTGTATTATATACAAATAAGATAAACTTTTATTGATTAAAATCAATATAAAAACTATTTATTATGAGCAAAGCATAAAGATGATAGTATTCCAAAAAAAAAATAAAGATTTTTACTTCATGAAAAAAATATATATTATCTTACTTCTATCAATCTCTTTAATCGCAAACGATTCTAACACTACAAAATTATCTGATGATGAGCTTAAAACTAGAGTGTTATATACAAATGTTGCTGGAGCTAGCTTAGTTACACTATGGGGTGTTGCTTTTTGGGATTACTTTACAATATCACCAAAAAATGGTGATGAGGGTTGGTTTGAAGAGAACACAAAATATGGGGGAGCAGATAAAACTGGTCATATCTACTCTACATATTTATGGTCATTAGGGTTTTCTGAACTATATCAACATTGGGGAATGAGTCAAGAAGATGGAGCTCTTTATGGTGCTACTACATCTTGGATATTTCAAGGAATAATGGAAGTTGGCGACTCTTTTAGCCAATCACAAGGCTTCTCCTATGAAGACTTACTTATGAATACTGTTGGTGCTGGGTTTTATTATCTAAGAGAAAAATATCCAAGCATAAAAAAAAGAGTTGATTTAAGATTAGAGTACCTACCTAATTTTCAAGGTGAAGGAGATGTTTTTACACTCTATAATTCAATGAAATATCTATTGGCTTTTAAACTTAATGGTTTTGATAGCACAAAAAATACATTTTTAAAATATGGTGAATTTCATCTAGGATACTATACTCGAGGCTATCAAGACCACAATGATTATGAGCAAAAAGAGAGAGTTATTTATGCAGCAATTGGTATAAATATCTCTGAAGTATTCTCAAGTAATGGATGGAAAAAAACATCAAAAATATTTAACTATTACCAGCTACCTTATACTTATGTGCCGGTTGGTTATGATATTGATAATGATAGTTATGTAGCATCATATTCTAGACCTTATTATGGGTACCAAAAGTAAATATTAACAATCGTTTGAGTATAATAGCATTTTTAATTTTAGATAGGATAATTTATGAAAAACAAAAAAATTCTTACACTAGGTTTTATTAGCGTAAGTTTAGCAATGTCATTTATATTTTCTACTACACTTTTTGCAAAAGAGGAACACTCCCAACAAGAAAAAGAAACCTCTAGGCTTGAATCTCTTGCTAAATTCTCAAAAGTTATCTCAATTGTTGAGCAATATAATGTAGATGATATAACAATTGAAGAATTAATGGACAAAGCACTAAAAGGTATGATGCAAAACCTTGATGCTCATTCAAATTTTTTAGCTTCTAAAGATTATAAACGACTAAAGGTTCAAACAAATGGTGAGTTTGGTGGACTTGGAATAACAGTTGGTATACGCGATGGTGCACTCACTATTATCGCTCCGCTAGAGGGTACACCTGCGGATAAAGCTGGACTTAAATCAAAAGATATTATTTTAAAAATAAATGATAAATCCACTCTAAGTATGACAATAGATGAAGCTATATCTATCATGCGTGGTAAAGTTGGTGATCCAATTGATATCACCATTGTTAGAGAGGGTGAAGCTAAACCTTTAGAGATAAATATAGTTCGTGGTGTTATTACAATCCAATCAGTATATACTAAAACTATTGATGATAATATATTATATGTTCGAGTTACAAACTTTGATAAAAAAGTGACTGAGGATGTACAAAAAGCTATAAAAAAACATCAAGGTACTGCTAAAGGTATACTTCTTGATTTAAGAAACAATCCAGGCGGTTTACTTGACCAAGCTGTTGGACTAACAAATCTTTTTATTGATGAGGGAGATATTGTTTCTCAAAAAGGTCGCAAGGAGAGTGATACTCAAGTATACTCAGCAAACTCTTCAACTACTATCACTGATATGCCATTGGTTGTTCTTATAAATGGTGGAAGTGCTAGTGCTTCTGAAATTGTCAGTGGAGCACTTCAAGACCATAAGCGTGCCGTAATTGTTGGTGAAAATACATTTGGAAAGGGAAGTGTTCAAGTAGTTCTTCCAATCACTCAAGATGAAGCTATTAAGCTTACAATAGCGAGATATTATTTACCAAGTGGGCGCACCATTCAAGCTGTTGGTGTTAAGCCAGATATAGAGGTGATAGCTGGTAGTGTACAAACAAGAGAAAATAAATTTGCTCTTAAAGAAGCTGATTTAAAAAAACATCTAGAAGAAGAGCTTGAAAAAGTAGATGGCAATAAAATAAAAGATGATCTAAAACAAGACGATAAAGATATCATAACACAAGAGATAATGAACGAAGATATACAACTAAAAGAAGCTGCTGGAATTATAAAAGCGCTAATTATAATGAAAAGGTAAAAAAATGGAAAAAAGAGAACTACTTTATGAAGGAAAAGCAAAAAAGCTTTTTCTAACGGATGATGAAAATTTAGTAATATCAGAATTTAAAGATGACTTAACTGCGTTTAATGGTGAAAAAAAATCTAGTGAAACTGGAAAAGGTGCGCTAAACAATAAAATTTCTACTGAACTTTTTAAACTATTAGATTCAAAAGGGGTTCAAACTCACTTTGTAAAAATGTTAGATGACAACCATATGCTTCACAAAAAAGCTGATGTAATTTTAATTGAAGTAATTGTAAGAAATATAGCTACTGGAAGTCTAACTCGTACCCTTGGAATAGAAGATGGAAAAGTTCTCCCTTTTACTTTAGTAGAGTTTGATTACAAAGATGATGATTTAGGTGACCCTAAGTTAAATGATCAACATGCGCTAATCTTAGAGCTAGTAGAGCATCAAGATGAACTAGATAAACTTCGTCGTGTAGCAAGACAAATTAATGATATACTTAAACCTTATTTTGAAGAAAAAGGTTTAAACCTAGTTGACTTTAAATTAGAATTTGGAAAAGACAAAGATGGAAATATAATTTTAATTGATGAAATCTCTCCAGATAACTGTCGTTTTTGGGACATAAAAACTGGTGAAAAAATGGATAAAGATAGATTTCGTGAAGGTCTTGGTGGTCTAAAAGTAGCTTATGAAGAAGTATTAAACCGAATTCTTGGTAAATAAATATAGTATTTCATATCGGAGCTAAAAAATTTCTCTCCGCAAATTCTAGCTTTAGTGGAAAAAAATTCACTTTAGCTTTGCTCATTTGAAAGGAAAAATGAATGAAAGCAATAATTAATGTATCTTTAAAGACAGGTGTATTAGATTCTCAAGGAAAAGCAGTTCATCATGCACTTGATTCTCTTAACTTTAATGGTGTTGATGATGTTCGTGTTGGTAAACAAATAATTTTAAAATTAAATGAGAATGATAAAACAAAAGCGATGGCAGATGTTACTAGAATGTGTGAAGAACTTCTTGCAAATACAGTAATTGAAGATTATGAGATAGAGCTAGTATAATGAAAGTATCAATTCTTCAGTTTCCTGGAACCAATTGTGAGTACGATACTCAACATGCTTTTAAAGAGTTAGGTGCTAAAACTGAGATAATCTGGCATAAGTCTGAATCAATTCCAAGTGATACTAACCTTTTAGTATTAGCTGGTGGATTTTCTTATGGTGATTACCTTAGAAGTGGTGCTATTGCTAGATTTTCCCCAGTAATGAAGGCAGTAACTGAGTATGCTAACAATGGTGGAAAAGTTTTAGGTATTTGTAATGGTTTTCAAGTCCTAACTGAAGCTAAATTACTTCCAGGTGCATTAAAAAGAAATGAAAATTTACACTTTATATCTAAATATCACCATTTAAAAGTTATAAATAATGATAATAAATTTTTAAGAAAATTAAATAATAACGATATTGTTAATATACCTATCGCACACCATGATGGAAACTATTTTATTAATGAAGAGGGATTTAAAAAATTAAATGAAAACAATCAAATATTGTTAAAATATACAGATAGAGATGGTAATGAGTTAAACCCTAATGGAAGTGTTAATTCAATTGCAGGTATATGCAATAAAGAAAAAAATGTATTTGGACTTATGCCGCACCCTGAACGTGCGATGGAATTAATCCTTGGCTCAAACGATGGTAGAGCTATGCTTCAAGGGTTTTTGGAGGCATAATGCGCTTATTATTCATCTTATTTTTTTTTGTATTAAGTATTTTTGCATATGATGGTACCAGAATATTTGATGAAGATGACAATGAACTAAACTTAATAACAATCTCTCATATCCCAGAGTTCACAAATACTAAAGTTTTATACTTACAATTTGACAATGTTCCATCTAGGATTATTAAGGGAGAAATCTTTCCTATAACAGTAAGAACACTATCAACTACTGATGATTTTACCGATATAGTATATCTGTTTTCTAGAGCTAAAGGTATTGAAATTATTAATAATATACCATATCGAACTAAAAAACAAAAATACTACTATGATACTTTTTACTTTAAGGCTATTAGTACTGGAGCTAAACTACCAAATATAGAAGCCTTTTTGGTCTCAGCATCAAATACAGAATATAAAAGTACTACTCTTAAAGGAACTAAGTTAAATGTAGTAGCTCTAAACCCTAAAAGAAATTTTTCAAATATTATAGCAAACTCATTTGTTTTAAGTGAATACAAAACAACTAGTTTTGATAATAAGCATAATATTGTAATATTTGTTGCAGAGGCTACAAATTGTGATATTGATAAATTAAGCTTAAATAATGTATATAAACAAGGTTTAGAATCAAGCACAAACTCTATTGAAAAGTCTAAAATAACCTATTTTGTAGTTATTGATAAAAAAATAGAAAATTTTAAATTTACATACTTTAATCTAATTGAGAATAATTTTAAAACTATATCTATCCCTATCATTGTAGATGATGATAGCGTTACTACACAAAGCGACTTAAAACCAAAAGATCAATCTAGAGAGAAACTAAAAATGTTTATAGCTATAGCTATAGCTGTTGTAATTTTAATTTTAATTTTGTGGCGCAAAAAATATATCTACTCTATTTTATTAATATTTCCCATAACTTATTCAGCATACTTAGCAATACCATCTGAAGAGATTTGCATAAAAATTAATTCTAATATTTATCTTTTGCCAGTTCATAATGGAACAATATTTGAAACAACAAATGAAATTACATATCTTAGGTCTGAGGGTGAAGTTAAAGATTTTACAAAAGTTAAACTATTAAACAATAAAATTGGATGGGTTGAAAATGAAGATATTTGCTCATATTAGTTGGTTATTTGCCACTATAATAATATTTATTGGCTTAACTTTTCTAATACTTATTTTTCATCTTGTTCCAGAACCATATGCCCCAAAAATATCTGCATGGATAGTTAGGTTAAGTACATTCTTTTCCACAGAAGTAGAGGGTAAAGAAGATAAAAATACCCAATTATTTCTAATTAATCATCAGAGTGATTTAGATATAGCGGTGATGGAGACAATAACTAAAAAAGACCTTGCATGGATAGCTAAAAAGCAATTATTTGATATACCTTTTTTTGGATTAGCAATTAAACTTGCTAAAAACATACCTGTAGAGAGGGAGAGCAAAACCTCACTGATTAAACTATTAAGAGATGTAAAACATAGACTCTCACTTGGCAAAACAATTGCTATGTTTCCTGAGGGGACTCGTTCACAAAAAGAGAAGATGCTCCCTTTTAAAGCTGGAGCTAAAATGGTAGCTGATAAATATAAGCTAGTAGTTCAACCAGTGGTATTTATACAAACATCTAAATATTACAACTTAAAAAACTTTTATTATAAACCAGGTAAAATAAAAGTGATATTTCTTGATTCGTTTGTAGCTGATAAGAGTGATAAAGAGTGGTTAAATAATTTAAGAAAAAAAATGCAAAAGGTATATGATGATGAGTTGGCAAACAATCCTAGCCATAGGTAGTGGTGGTTTTATTGGTGCCGTTTTACGAGCATATCTTAATGGTGTAATTAGTCATAGATTTCCACACGATATACCTGTTGGAACTCTTGGAGTTAATCTAATTGGTAGTTTTGTTATGGGTGCACTAATAGCGTATTTTATGTATACGACATATCTTTCTTTAAATGTAAAATCTTTCTTATCTACTGGCGTTTTAGGGGCACTAACAACATACTCAACATTTGCAATAGAGAGTTTTTTTCTTCTTCAGCGTGGACAAATATTATTAGCTGGAGCTAACATATCATTTAATGTTTTTGGGACTATCCTTATGGCTGGTAGTGGATTTTATATAATGAAATTTTTTCTAAGATAAAGAAGATTTATATCTCTATAATCTCATCTGCACACCACTGAGCTAACTCTAAGTCGTGTGTAATTAACAACATCCCCATCTTATCTAAGTTTTTAATAAGCATACTCATAACTTCAAGTTGAATTATATTATCAAGTGCAGATGTTGGTTCATCAAGAAGTAAAAGATTTGGTTTCATAAGCATTGCCCGAAGGATAGAGGCACGCTGAAGTTGCCCTCCTGAGAGTTGATGTGGTAGTTTTAGTAATAACTTTGTATCAAGGTTTAAAATTTTCAAATATTTATCTATATCATCAATATTTGATACATCTTTAATTTGATTTATTAAATTATAACTTGGGTGAAAAGAGCTGTATGGGTCTTGAAAAACTTCTGATGATTTTGAGCTAACTATACTCCCCTCTAGAGGTTTTAAGTTTCCCAATATTAATTCAAAAAGTGTACTTTTTCCAACACCACTCTCCCCTACTATCGCTTTTATCTCCCCTTTATTTAAAGTAAGTGATAAATTTTTAAAAAGTAACTTATCTTTTGAATACCCAAATGATAAATTTTTAATCTCTAAAAGAGGTGTCATTAACTCTTATTTAGAGCAAAATATAATTTAGCTAACTCTTTATATAATGCATCTGGTTTAATGTCGCTATTTCTTTCCCATATATTTTTCATCACAACATTATCTTCTAAACCATTCCATACTTTTATATATGTACCCTCTTTATAACCGTTATCTTGACGAAATTGATTTAATATATTTTTTCCGATGTAAAGTCTATATAATGATTCTAAATCTAGCCCATTCATAATAGTTAAATCAAAAAAGTCTGATATTAAAGAGTCTAAATCTAACTCTTGCTTATTTAATACTAATCTCATAATATCTTCAACTTTAGAAATAATGTCATCTTGAGAGCTAAAGTTATTATTTGAGATATCTATTTTTGCAAACTCTTGCATTTGAGATATATCTATAGCTAAATCTTCAATATTTCCTTTTAGATTTTGTGAATAGTTCTCAATAGCTAAAGAGATAATAAAATGCCAAACATCAACTACCTCAATCTGTAAATTATCCCAATCTGGCTGTGCATCAATGTTTTTCCAATGTTTCCAAGAAAAACTATCTACCATCTCAGCACATTCCATATATATACACCTCTTCCAGTTTATAGTTTTACCATTTTTAGTGATACCATCTGTCCATTTTTCACCATTTGTTACATCATTTAACTGATTTTGCAACTGCAACATTAGAAGTATTTTATCCATTTTTACTTTCCTTCAATTTATACTATAAATTAGTGTTTTACATATAAATTATTTTACGTATTGTACCAAATATGATAAAATACTCCCCTTAAAACTAAATTATATGGGTATTATGAAAAGAATTAATTGTAGAAGATGTATACACTACTTCGTTACTTGGGAAAAAACAAGACCTCATGGCTGTAAAGCCTACGGTTTCAAGGGTGCTCAAATCCCTTCTTTGGTCGTTTTTCAAAGTAGCGGTAGCCCTTGTTCACTTTTTGAAATTAAAAATCTTGGGTAGTGTCATAATATAATACTCCCTTTTTTAAAGACCAGTAAAACAAGTTTTCTTATTCCGCCTTTTTACGATACCAGTGGTTTTTGGTTGTACGATGTCCCTACTGCTCATACCAGAATTAACATAGATTATAAGTTTTTCAACTACAAAGTTGTGCCTAAAAGTAAGTATAATTTATTTCTGTGTTTTATTTTATTTCCCAAACACTTACTTTTCTATCCATGGTAATAAATTTATGTGAGTTTGGTAAAAAAATTCCACCTACAATATTATCACCTTTTATTATGTCATACTGCTCTTTATTATTTAACTTCCATAAAAATACTCCTTGCGTACCTATGGCAAGCATATATTTGTAATCATCACTAAACTTAATATCACCACAATTCATATGTTCATCTGCAATATATGTTTTTATAGTCTTTTTTTCTTTTATATTCCAAAATCTAATTTTTGTTTTTTTTGATCCTATTATTAAAATATTTTTATCTTTTGGATCAAAAAGAAGAGCTCCACTTTCTCCTCCTTCTTTATCTTCAATATAATCTATATATTTGATGTTTCTTGAACCAAGCCAGCCTTTTTTTATGCTCCAACGCTCTATTTTATTTTTATTACCACCAATATAAAGGATAGTAGAATCAGGGGATTCTGCTATCGCGGTAATACGAGCACTACTAAATGATCTTTTTGATTTCAAAAATCTAGGTTCTATCTTAGCTATTATTTCTTCTGTTTCTATATCTAAAAAATGTATTTTTTCACCACTTAACACTAGTGTTTTATTATCTGATAAAAATATTTTTGGACGACCAATATCTTTTGATGCTACTTTTATTGTTTTTATAAGCTTATCTTTTTTCATATTCCAAATATGTATATCAGTACCGTATCTTCCTACTGCTAAATATGTTCCATCTGGAGAAAGTGCTATATCATAACTATTTTCAAATTTTCTAGGTAATTTTTTTATAAATGATTGATACTTTATGCTGTAAAGTTTTGCTTCTGACCCTACAATAACAAAAGAATTACTTCCTTTTACATAAGCAAAACTATAAGGATGGTATCTATTATTGTCCAAGGATTTTATTTTTTTTATATTATTAAAAGCACTATCTAAATCTTTGTAACCACTGAATTTATGTTCTCTAATAGTATTCTCTTTCACAAAACTAATAGTTATATTATCTTCTTCTTTATTGCAAAGTCTTTCTACATGTTTATAAACATAATGATTAAGATTTATTTTATGATTGTTTAGCCTGATATAATCAAGACCATCGTAAGTTTTTCTATTAAAATGAATAGTATTATTCTTATTCAGTTGTATAAATTGCGTACAAAGATCTCCTTTTGGTATGCCCGTATAAGTTAATTTTATTCCCCCTTTTGGCATCCCGTTTATCTCTAGATTATTTCCAAACGGAGTTAAAATATCTCCTTTTTTATCTATCCATTTTTTTGAAATAATGCCAGCTTTAATAGCTTTTTTATTGTTTAAATTAGGGGTGGGTCTACGCTCAAAAACTTTTGCATAGTATTTTAAGATAGAATCTTTTTGTGCAATTGCGTTTCTCATATCAGAACTGCTAAAACGAGGTTTTGTCGTTAAAGTTGATGATTTTGCTTGTGTTGAGTATGGTTTTTTTATACTTAGTGAAGTCTGATTACAGTCAAAAAAACTCTTTAGTTCTTTACTCTCTCCCTCGGAGTCTATTTTCATTCCTATCGTCATCATCCACCACATTTGTGGTTGTAATACTTTCTCGGTAAATTTTTCTTGGAGGTTGTTTTTTTCTATATCTTGAAAAACACTTTTAACAAATTTTGTATCTTCCTTTTTAAAACAATTATCTAAACGAACTAATCTCAAGCCACTTGTTAAGCCGTCACCTTTACCTTCTATTTGACGAGTAACAATATTTAAATAAGTTTTCATCTTATCTTTTATAACAGTGTTGCCTTTATAATTTTTTATGAAATCCTCTGCATTTTTAAACCTTATTGCTCTTTTTTTCTTTTTTATTGTTTTATCTTTTTTTACAACAAAAGTAGTGAGCTCCATTTTGGTAATATTATGCTCACAATACGCTTCTATCTCCTTAGGTAGAAATTCTTGTTTTAAAGGATAGTAATTATTATGAGTAACGCTTCTATTTGCAAGTTTTCGCTTGAAATTTTGATAAAAATCACCCTGTAAATAGATATTTTCATATTTTTGACACTCATTAAGATAAATCATCTCTTGCTTTATTTTATGTCTTTTTTTTGGTTTGTCATATTTTCTTATCATCTCTTCTTGTAAAAAAGCATACCGCATGAGTAAATCTTTATTAACTTTATTAAGCTTTTGTTTTTGAATCCAGTCATAAATATTTTTAGGAATACTTGCCTTAGTATAGTGTTTTAAAGTAGTTAAATTATAATCTTGTAACAGTTTATTTTTTTTCAGTATTTTGTATTTAGGAGGATTTAAAAGAATTTTTTTACGCAGTTTTGCATCATACTTACTCATTTTAGCTGAAAACTCAGAAGAACCATCTGTGCGTATTCCACCTTCAACTCGCCGTAATTTTTTTAAAATTTTTTTCTCTTTATTAGTAGGAGTTATAGTCTCCTCAAATATATCATCAAATTTATAATCTAAAGCACATTCACTCTCAATGTCGCTAGCTAAGTGCCATAACCTCCAATAATCCAGATTACTCTTTACCAAAGCATCTCTATCTTCTAGATGTTCCATCCGATGTTTAAGTGCTAAAACATAGGTTGTAAGTATAATCTTATCATCATTACTAAAGCAATCAAATGAGTTAATAATTTGTGTAGTCTCTTTTGGTAAAGTATTTGATAAATGTAAAGAAAAGAGTGTGGAAGTGAAAAAAAACAGAAAAAGAAATAGTTTCATAATTTAGAGTCCTAAGTAAAAATATATTATTAAACATTTTAACATAATATATTTATGAAAGATATATTATTTTGTATTATCTATCAAAATACGATAAGCAATATGTTAGGAAAAAAATGCATAATGTATTTATATTAAGTATAATAATAAAGTTGAAAGTATAGATTGTTATATATAGAGCTACTAATGCAACAAAAAAATTTAATCTAAGGAGGGTTTAATTCCCCGACCCTCTGGGTCGCATATGCTATACTTTTGTTATGAAAGATGAACACATATATAAAAGCCATAATAAAACATTGTTACTCTACCATTTCGTATTTCCA